>CAZJJT010000631.1:0-3017 GCA_964546395.1 uncultured Fibrobacterota bacterium | reverse complement strand
AACCGGTGCCGCTACTCCTCAAATATCACTGTTCCCGGTCGGGAAGTCAGCGATTTCGTGGTTCCGGGCACACCTGTCCTGATCCGTGGGTTTGTCAACGCCAGGACTACAAGCGGACGCTGCCGGTAGCCGGTAGGGCATTGCCCCTCCGCACTATCCTACTGCGGCCAACCCCTGGGCCGCCCCATCCTTGACGCCTGGCCACTAAATCGACGATATTCTAAGGTTCCATCCTGGTGTGACGATCGACATAGAAGAGGGTAGACCCAAGCAGGTGTGTATGGTGCCACAGCAACTGAAGAATCTCATCCAGCAGCAAATGGCTGATGGTCGGATAGGCAAGGGCGAGTTGCTACCGCTGTCCCGCGAGGGCGCGCTTCGCTTTCGTACCACACCACAAGTGATCGAGCAAGCATACGACCTGCTTCTTGCCGAGGATGCGATCGTCGATATCGGCGGAAAGCTGTATGCCTGCTCGTTCGAGGAGTGCAAAAGGGCAGACTTCAACATGCCCTACGAGTTCCTGCGCGCCACGGGCAGACACTACTCCATGCGCCGTGAGGACCCAGGTCAGGATTTCCATTTGAGGGTGTCTGAATGGACCCAGGTGCAACCATCACCCAGGAAGCGGGAGGGCGCGGAGCGGGGCCATTCGCACGACTTCGTGGAAGTAACCCTGGTGACCAGTGGAAGCGGCTTCCACGTGTTCCAGGGGCGAGAATTCCCAGTGGTCATCGGCGATTGCTTTTCGGTGCTGCCCGGCGAGCAGCATGGGTTCAGAGATACGCGCGACCTGCGGGTCGTGAACCTTATGTTCTACCCCAAGCTGCTGGCGGGGGACTACCCGTACCTCGCGGAGATTCCCGGGTTCAGACGCTTCTTTACCATCGAGCCGCTATTCAGGTACGAGACATCGTTCACGCAGAAGCTGCACCTGAGCATGTCACAGCAGGAGGAGTGCAGTTCTCTTCTCAACCGACTTGCCGCCGAGCTCGACGCCAAGCGGCCCGGCTATCGGGTGGCGGCCCGGGCCCTGTGTCTGCAATGCATCGTCTTCCTGTGCCGAGCATACGACGCCAGCGTGAAGTCCCGCAGCGTGCATGAGCAATTCGGCCACAAGGAACGGGTTGTGGCTGATGCCGTAGCCTACCTCGAGCAGAACTACGCGAATGACGTGCGCCTTGGTGATGTGGCCGGACATGTATTCATGAGTCCCAGCAGGCTGCAGCACCTCTTCAAGGAGCGCGCCGGGACATCCCTCACCGACTATCTGCTCAAACTCCGTTTGGAGCAGGCGTGCGAACTTCTGCGCACCACCGATGCGAAGATCACCCAGGTCGCCCTGCGGTCGGGCTTCCACGACCCGGCCTACTTCACCCGGGTCTTCAGCAAGGCAGTAGGCAAGAGCCCCAGCCAGTACCGCAGGAGCTGTGCGGATCGCGGCGCATCGCCCAGTCCGCGTTGAGCGGCCGACACGGTCGGCGACCGCCGAGCCACACAAGTCAAGGCAAAGCCTTGCTTCGACACCAGAATCCAGGCCTTGCAGCACGATTGTCCAGACTATCGTTGCCAATGCCCACTACCTTGTGGCAGTGAACCCTGCCTATCGAGGAGGAAGCCATGAGGACAGCAATCGCCGCTCTACTGCTCGCATCGACGGTCTGGACACAGTACCCCAATGACGGTTCACCGCTCGGCACCAACGTCATGTATCCGTGCGACTGGTCCACCACGGTGGTGTGGGTAGACATGTTCATGTGGATCCGCGGATGGGAGAACTCCGCCAACGGTGGCGGCTCATTTCCTGCCGAGCAGGTGGACGAGCGAGGCTACATCAAGTACCTGGACCCCGGCCAGGAAGCCTGGGTTGGCCATGGCACTGGTACCGACAACCACTATCCGGGAGGCCAGTACCTGTTGACCTGGGAGGGAGACGGCACATTCCAGGTGCGTCAGGGGTGCACATTCGTGGAGTACAACGAAACCACGCGAAGGGCGGTCATTGACGTTGACAGTACCAGCACTTGGTGGGGAATCAAACTTACGCGCACGAACCCGGCCGACTACGTCCGAGACATCCACTGCATCATGCCCGGCTTCTGGGACACCTGGCAGAACGATGTCTACCACCCGGATTTCGTGGCCAACACCGAGCGGTTCAAGGTGCTGCGGTTCATGCAGTGGGGTCAGATGGACGGCAACAACCCGGCTGTCGAATGGAGCGACCTCAAGCCGGGTGACTGGTGGAACCAGTCCACATCGGACGGCGGCTTCTATGGCCACATTTCGGCGCTGTGGATGGTGCGCACCGCGAACCGCTTCCACGCCGACGGATGGTTCTGTATGCCCCACCGCTCGAGTGATGACCTGATACGGCAGTACGCGACACTCGTGCGCGACAGCCTCGGCAAGGGGCAGAAGGCCTATGTCGAGTTCTCCAACGAATGCTGGAATTGGGCCTCCGCGTTCGCTCCACAGACACAGTACTGCACTGACAAGAGCGTTGAGCTTGGCCTGGGAGGCGGCCCTGCTGAAGGCTATGCCGTCTATGCCGCCAACACCTGGCGGATCTGGCGCGAGGTGTTCGCCGCGACCGGAGAACAGGACCGGCTGGTCTGTGTGTTGGCCGACTTCGTCCTCAGCCCGGCGTTCGGCTACATGTGGCCGGTCCTCGACAACCCGACCGGGAAGATCGTGGTCAAAGACGCGCTCAGTCAGTGCGGATGGGACGTGGAGGTCCTGGAGACGGGGCGGTTCCCGGTGCCTGACCTCATCGCGTACATGAGGAAGAAACGCTTCAACCTCGCCGAGGAGTACATCGTCCAGCATCCCGAGATGGCCAGGCTGTCGCCTTCGGGCCTGAACACCGTGAGGGTGATCACGCAGCTCGACGGAGCCGGGGAGGTGGAATTCCTCGGCGCGCGTCTGAGAATCTCGGTCGGCGGCCACGTGGACAACCTTGCCTCGGGCAATATCGCGGCGCCCGTGGACCTCGAAACGGGGGTGGTGTGCGGACC
>CAZJJT010000630.1:0-3019 GCA_964546395.1 uncultured Fibrobacterota bacterium | reverse complement strand
CAGGATGGTGAGCAGCAGGTGCGTGTTGAAATCGTACTGGTGCATCCACTGGATCAGCACCCCGCCCTCACGAAGGAACCCGCGGATCCGGCCGTAGAATTCGCGGGTGAACAGCCCCGCCACACCGCTCACCCAGGGATTGGTTGGTTCAGAGATTATCAGGTCGTAGCGTGCGTTCGTGGCGTGGAAGTACGACTTCGCGTCGTCGATCACCAGTGTCACGCGACTGTCCGCAAGGGCGCGCCGGTTGTACGGAAGGAAGCCGCGGGCCACACGCGGGACCTCTCGCTCGATTTCGACGATGTCCAGGTGCTGCAGTCGCTCGTCGCCGAGGAGATGATGCGCAGTCATGCCGCTGCCAAATCCGATCATCGCGGCGGTATAGGGTCGGTCCATGAGCGACATCGGCACAAACGCCACCGCCGCCTGCGTGTATTCGTCATCACAGCGCGTGCCCTTGACGAAAGGGTTCAGGCTCGCATCGACCTTGCCGTTCGACTTGAGTGTCAGCGAGGAGTCCTGGGTCTGGAACGATATCGTCGCCGTGGCACCGTCCCGCACCACCGTCCCTTCCCGTCTGCCGAATTCGACCGGATTGCGGAACTGGCCTGCCACGAGCACGTCGGGTTCGAACCTGAAGAAACCCACGGGCGCAAGCGCGAGGAGCGCGGTCGCCCAGGCAAGGGCCCGTGGGCGAACACCGGCGCGGACACGCGCGAGGATGGCGATGGCGATCGCGATATCAACGGCGGCGCCAGCCGCTATAGTCATCTTGAGCTGCAGCGTCGGCAGCAGCACAAGGCCGCCCAGTGCGGCTCCCAGTATCGCGCCGACCGTGTTCCATCCGTACACCGTGCCGGTGTGTACCTCGTTGCCGGTACGACGGGTGAGGTGACAGGTGATGAGCGGCAGGGTCATGCCGGCGCAGAAGCACGCAGGGAACATCATACCAAGGCACAACAGGTACTTGTACACGGTGAGCAGAGCGTAGCCCGTATCGGTGCGCGCAACCAGCACGTGTGACTGGTTCATCGCCAGGAAGAAGGGCTTGTAGCAGTAGACCGTGAGCATGGCACATACGCCCATGGCGAGTTGTACCGCGGCAAGGGTAACTGGCAGGGACGGCGACCGGGCGAGGAGACGACGCGAATACAACCCGCCCAGTGCCAGGCCGAGGATGAATGCCGACACCATGATGTCGAAGGAGTGGGTTGCGGAGCCCAGCACCAGGCTGAGCAGGCGTATCCAGCCAATCTCGTACACGAATGAAGAGAACCCGGTGAGACCGCTCAGCAGCAGCCAGAACCAGATGGCTGTCTGGCCCCTGCTGCTGTCCTGTGCGGTGTCGGGAGGAAGGGGCGCTCCGTTCAACTCGCGCAGGACTTCGCTCTTGCGGGACACCGACCGCTCAGCAGCACAGAAACCCGCCGCAAGGAGCAGGTTGCCCACACCGGCGGCGCGCAGTGTGCCCGCGGTACCGAACGCGGCAATAAGTACGTAGGAGGCAGCCAGCATGCCGGCTGCGGCTCCCAGGGAGTTGACAAAGTACAGCATCGGCAGAGACGAGGCGCCGCTGTCGCCCCGCAGGCGCATGAGCGCCACAGCGATGCACGGGAATGTCATGCCCAGCAGTACTGCCACGGGGCAGGTCAGCAGGACCGAGAGGAGCACTTTGGCGGCTGTGAGGCCCGCGGGGCCGAACTGCCCCAGCATGCCCCAGTGGTAGAAGGCTTCGGTGGATGCGAGGTAGAGTTCGTGGAAACACAGCCCGCCGATACCCACGGCAAGTTCGATGCCTGCGTACAGCAACAACGGCCTGTGCGAACGCTTCGCGAGCGCTGCGCCCACGAAGCTGCCGATGCCCAGCCCGCCCATATAGATGCAGAGCGTGAGGATCTGGCCGTATGCGGAATGGCCCAGAAACAGCTTCAGGTAGCGGGCCCACAGGCTCTCGTAGACCAACCCGATTGAGCCGGAAACGGTGAAGAGCAGATAGAGAGGGAGGGCCGAGGGAGTGATAAGAGATCCTTGGATGGGGAACGCCAGTAGAAATTGAATCATGGCATCAGGCCCCTCGGGGCCCCCAGAAGAGCGGCCAGCGCAGTCAGCCGCCGTACCTGAACCGCCGGACGGCCTCGCGGGGAGTGGTGCCGAAGGCTGAGCGGAATGCCGCCGAGAGGTGTGACTGGTGACGGAACCCGGCGGCCTCAGCAATCTGCTTGACCGAGAGGCGGCTGTTTGCCACCAGGTCCATGACTGACGCCATGCGACGACGGTTGCGATACTGCTGTGGCGAAACGTGGTACTCGCGGATGAACAGCTTGCGGAGGTAGTCGGGGGAATAACCGACGGCATGACTGTGCTCGTCGAGCGAGCGCGTCATCATCGTGTCCTGGTCGATGCGAGTGCGCAGCATCTGGGCCGGGCTCTGTGACGGCGCCTGCACCTGGCTGTCCAGCATGAACCGCAGAACGGCGAGCACGCCCAGTTCGGCCCGGAGCTGCGTGGCCGGTATGGGTACGGCAAGGCACTCCCGTATGCGCACCATCTCCGCCACCCACCCGTCGACCAACGGGCGGTCGACGAGAGTGATCCGAGGAAGTGCGATCCTTGCCTCCCCGTGGCGAAGGAGTACGCGTTCCGGCCTGTGGGGGTCGGCTGCCAGGTCGGGCGTGTCGAACTGAATCACCCAGTTCTCGCGATCCGGACCATACTCGAAGGCGGTAGTGTCGCCGGCCAGCATCAGTGACAGGTAGGGGCCCGTGCGGCCGCTGCACTCGAGCCCGAGGGTTTGCCACCGGATACACCCACTGACGGTCAGGCCGAGGAACGCATGTTCCGCTGTCTGTACGAAGCGCTGGGCGTCACGGTACACGCCGACGTGGTGGATGCGCAGTGAGATCACGGGGTCTCCTGAGAACTGATCTATATAAATAATACCTGATGCCCGTCGTTGTGACAAGTGTGCAGCTGAGCTACTATGTGCGCTGAGGCAAGCTGATTTGTGTAAAGATGTCAA
>CAZJJT010000629.1:0-3023 GCA_964546395.1 uncultured Fibrobacterota bacterium | reverse complement strand
CTCGCCACCATCGGGACCAAACAAAGCCATGGCTGCCTGTGCGCCCCCGGGCCCCATTACGGTGACATTGTCGAAAGAGGCAGTCGATTGCCACGCGCCCACCCCGATACGGCCCGAAGAGAACGTGGCATCGGTCGTGGAGACAATAGTCGTACCGTTGCTGGCCACCGTGATACGGTTGCCCTCAAGGGAAACGGTGATGGTGTAGGTGCGGCCGGTGGTGAATGTCGCAGATCCTGTCGCCACGGTCGCCCAGTTGGTAGCGCCGTTGTGGCGGAAGACGTTCCCTGAGCCGAGCTCAAACCCCATGAAATGGTCGGCGTCGACCACACGGAACAGCACCCACTGGTTATTACCGGAAGCCGGGGTGACATCGACGGAGTAGGTAATATCGGTCCAGTCGGTACTGCCCGCGAAGCTGTAGCTGTTGCCGACTGGGTCCTGGGCCGTGTTTGCATAAGCCTGCGACTGCACAGCCCAGGTTCCATGCCCCCGCGTCCATCCATCATCGTTGCCGTCACTGAAGTTGTCCTGGAACAGGTAGTTACCTACCGTAACGACGGCGGTGTCGCGCTTTGTAAGTGTAGCTTGCGTTGCGGTCACGACTACCCGGTAGTCTCCCTCGGCCTGTGGGGCAGTGTACAGGCCCGCCTGCGTCACGGTCCCGCCGTCCGGTGCGGCCCACGCCACCGATGGCTGCGGGGCGAGCGAAGAGCCGTACTGGTCCAGCGCCGAAGCAGTAAGCTGCACCTGTGCACCGGCGGCCACCAGACATTGCGTGGGATTGATTCTCACCGAAGTGAGTGTTGGCACGCCGCGGACTGTCAATGACACCGTGTACGTCTGATCCGCCGAAGCGCCCGTTGCCGAGACCGTCACTGTTGCCTCATAGGTGCCTGCTGCGAGCGAAGCAGCACTGACCGTATTGGTGATGGTTGTGCTGTTCACCGACACGGTGAGCCATGCTGCATTCTCCGACGCGGAGATCGTGCCCAGGCTTCCGCCACCACCGTTGGACACGGTTACCTGCTGTGGCGCCGGGCTGCTTCCCTCATCGCAGTTGAACGCGAGGCCGGTGGGGGTCAAGCGGATGACGGGGTTGGCAGACTGCACGCAGGTATCGAGATGGAAGTCACCGGCGCAGTCGAACTGCTTGGGGTTCATGTTTGCGGCATTGGTGGTGACCACCAGTTGACGATGGGCGCGCCAATTGTACAGCACCTGGTTGCAGCCATTGCCGCCGCGGGTGCCCCACCCCTCCATCGCACACATCCAGTCGTCGCTGTTGTTCGACCAACGGTTGCGATTGAACTCGCCGCCGGCGTTGAACGCACTTGGCGGCCAGGTGTGGAGTTGGCTGGCGTCCCAATTGCCCAGGTCGGCACTGGTGGTAACCCACCATCCCTTGATACGGATTCGCCGATGGTTGTCTGACACCGGACCGTAGCACATCGCGGTGCCCAGAGCGGAGATTGCATTCTGGCAGCCGGTTACGTAGTGGCTGTTGTACGTGCCGCCCAGTCGCTTGAGCGGCACGGTTGCGGGAACAGTTGACGGCACATTCAGATAGAATATCGCGCCATACTGATCGCTATTGATATCATCGTCGGTGACCCGCAGCGACATCCTGCTGCCGTTGGCACTCATGGACCACAACCACTGGCGGGCCTTCTTCGAGCCGTCATCGCCGTTGGTAAACGTTATCGCGAGGCTGGTGGTGCCGTTGTCTACGTTAACCCGGTACACCTGCTGCGAGCCATTGTCGTAGAACCCGCCCTTGCTGTGGTACACCCAACGCCCGGTGGGCCAGTCGCAGTAGCCGCCCTGCGAACGTGTGTCATTGTTGGACCAGGCGCTGCCGTCAAACACCTGCAGGTTGGCGCCCGAGGTGTCACACACCGCGATCTTGCCACCAGTGCCATTGCGGACGATAAACGCCACCTTGTTTCCCTCAACGTTGATCACCGGGAACATTGCCGAGCCGGTATAGATGGTCTTGTGGTACACGACCGCATCGTTGGCGATGCGGTGCAGCACGATGTTGCCCCAGCCGCCCCAGATGTTGTCATTCGAGCCGGTCCAGTGGGTGGTAACCGAGAATCCGTACACGCCGCTACCGCACTGGGCTGCTGACGGCGCCATGGCCCCGGCTATCGCCAGCGTGGCCATGGCGAAGCGACAGAAGTGGGCTGCGCGATTGTGCTGCGTTGCAGACACGATATGTCCTCCTTTGCCCAAGACTACCTGTTACCAATCATCACAAACCGCGATGTGGGACCGTCTGGCTGCGGCGTGACAAGCAATCGTGAGGCCCCGTCCCTCACGCTACCGTCGACACAGAGACCCGGGCTGTATACAAGCCCCGTACGTCCCAGCATGTCGTACATATGCCCGGTCCCGGCGTTCGTTGGCACGTGGACAGCGGACCTCTTGTGACCCGCAACCGTCTCTGCCCTTACCGCGGCATCGAGCGCCTTGAGTTGATTCAGCTCTGGCGCATACAGGCTTCCGTCATGATTGAACGGCGCATCGAGCAGCGCCACGCCGCCTTCGTTGTTGACCTTGGATACATACCTGATGAGTTCGGCATCGCTCCACCGCGGGGCACTGCAGCTGCCCCAGAACTGCGACAAGTACGTGGCGATATGCCAGACCATATCAGGCGCCAGCGCATTGGTAACGAGTTCACGCACAGGGCACGATAGCGGAGCAATTGTCGTGTCAGGACTGCTTGCCGACGACCAGTTGAACCAGCATTCGCCCGCCGTATAGTTCTGGCTCGCGGTGAGTCGCGTGAGTGTGCGCTGGTCTCCTGTCTTGACCTGGCCGGGATTGATGGCGATGAACGCATTGGGGTTTCCATCACGCGCAGCCTGGCAGAATTCCTCAAATGCGGTGCCGTCCATGCATGCCGTTTTCTGCACCGGGTTCATGCTCCAACTGTCCCACCACCAACCGCTGCATGTTGTGCCGTATCGCTGCGCCCACTCTCTGAGTACCTCACAGCGTCGCTGCGGATAGTT
>CAZJJT010000628.1:0-3029 GCA_964546395.1 uncultured Fibrobacterota bacterium | reverse complement strand
CTGCGTGTACACCGGTCGCTGCCACTTCTTCCTGAGCCCCTCGAGCAGCTCCGGCGGCGTCTTCTGTTTCTGTACGCGGGCAATCGCGCTTGCGGACGGGCGGATATAGACGACACCGCGGTCGGCGTTGACCAGCAGCTTGTCGCCCGGGTGGATATGCGTGCCGATACCCTTGATCCCCGAGATGACCGGAATCGAGTACGAGCGGGCAAGGATTGCCGCGTGTGAGGTCTTTCCGCAGCTGGCCGTCACTATGGCTTCGATACGCGAGCGGTCGTACGACAGCAGATCGGTGGGAGTGAACGTTCGCGGCACGACAAGCACCACCGGATCGGTGAACGTCTTGGTGCGCCCGTCGTCCTGATGCAGGTACGAGATCAGTTTCTCGCAGATCTCCACCATGTCGCTGCTCCGCTCGCGGAAATAGGCGGTCCCGGCGGCGTTGAACCGCTTGATGAAATCGTTGGAGACTACGCGGACTGCCGTCTCGAGATCGTACAGCCGCGTGGTGATCGTCTCGAGCACCTGGCCGACAAACGCGGGGTCATCGAGAATGTGGGAGTAGATCTGCAGTATCGAAGCGTCGAGGGCGGAGTTCTCCTCGATACCCTCCGAGAACTTCCGGTAGTCCGTCTTGGCCTTCTCGCGGACCTCGTTGAACAGCATCACCTGGTCACCCACATCCTGCCGCGATATGGTAACCACGTTGGTGTCCTGTACCGCCCGGCCAACAAAGAACGCGATCCCCAGCCCCTGTCCGGGCACCACCGTGATTCCGCTCAACCGTACGTCGCGGCTCATAGCGAGGCCGGCTCCACATGCCACACGTTCGATGCGTACTCGGCGGCACAACGGTCAGCCGAGAACTCGCCCGCACGCGCCAGTCCCCGCAGCGCCATCGCTCCCCAGGCGGCACGATCGCGCGCGACAGTGTCGACGCGGTCCTGAAGGCGGCAGTAGTCCTGGAAATCGGCCGACACGTGGTAGCGATCCTGGTCGCGCAGCGAGCTTAGCAGCGGGAACACGCGATCGACCCCCTGCTGGGCCGCCTGTTCCTCGAGCCACGCATAGGCATCGGCGAGTTCCTGGCCGTGGTACGGGACCACGTGGGGTTGGGCCGGCGCCTGGCACGCGCACGGACCCGATTTGCCGAACACGAACAGATTCTCCTCCCCCACCGCACCGACATACTCCTCGCACACCCCACCTCTGCGGGCCACCACGTTGACCCCCCCCGTGGTCATCTTGGCGTGCGTCGTGCTGCATGCTTCACACAGCGGCGCCCCGATCTCTTCGGCCAACTGTGCCGCCGGCACCACGATATCGGCAACCGACAGACAGTAGTCGGGCACGAACACCACCTGAAGCAGATCCCGGGCGCGCGGGTCGGCTTCGATGGCCCGTGAAACGACGTGGATCAGCTCGATGGTCTGCTTGGCCAGAAAGTCGGTGGGCATCGCCTTGCCCGAGAACAGGTGCACGCGCGGCAGCAGCGACTGCTCGCCGGCGCATATCCGGAGATACCGGGAGACTATGGAAAGCAGGTGGAGTGACTGGCGCTTGACAGGGTGGATTCGCTTGATTTGCACATCCAGGAGCGCCTCCGTGTTCAGCGTGATCCCGTGGTCCCGCTTGAGCACTGTCGCCAACTCTTCCTTCGCGGCCTGCTTGGCCCGGTGGTAACCGTCAAGCAGTGAAGGGTCCTCGGCGAGAGGCTCCAGCGCGCGCAGCGCACTCGCATCGCGTATCCACGAGTCGCCGATTGCCCCGCTCAACAACGTGCTCAACCGGCTGTTGCGCACCAGGAGCCAGCGGCGATGGCCGACCCCGTTGTGCACGACACGCATCGTGCGGCCGGTTGTTTCGAGCAGCAGCGGGATGACATTCTCGCTGAGCGCGACCCGCTGTGCCTCAGACACCGCGGCGACACCGCGGCAGGTCAGCACCGCCAGGTGCCCCATCCGCACCCGCTTCACATCACCCTCTTCGATAAGTGACACCTGACGCACCTTGGCGTCGTCACTCCCGTGTGTCTGCTTGAACGCATCGATATGGCGCTGGTTTATCTCGTAGACTATCTGGAGGTGCCGTGGAAGGATCTGCTCGACCATGTAGACCGGCCAGATCTCCACGTGGTCGTAGCCGAGTGCGTGCGTAGTGGCCGTGAACATGGTCTGGGCCATACTCCAGGCCTGCTGCCATGGCACGTGTTCGATGTCGACCAGTATCCGCATCAACTCCGGAATCGCCATCGAACAGCTGCTCCCCGCGAGATGGATCACCACCTGTTTCTCCATCCCCTCCACGCTTCCGTGGTCGACCTTGTAGCGGCGGACAATGTCGCTCAGTGAGGTCGCCACGAGGAAATACTGGAGGCGGAGGCGCTGGGGAGTGGCACGGCGGATATCGCTGTCAGGGTGGAGCACGCGGGTCACCCGCCCGGCTTCCGTCATGTCCTCACACGCCTTCACATAGTCACCGTGGTGCGTGTACTCAGAGGGGAACTCTTCGGCGGGCCGTGAAGACCACAGTCTGAGCGTGTTGACAGTCCTGCAGCCGAACCCGGGGATCGGGATGTCAGTCGGCATGGCCAGCACGTTCTGTGTGTCGATCCATTCGTGCGGCAGGCTGCTCCCCCCGGCCTGCAAGGGAACCGCACGGCCACCGAACTGCACTGAGCACTGGTATTCGGGACGGGGAATCTCCCACGGGTGCTCGCGGTTCTGCCAGTCGTAGGGCACCTCAACCTGTGCCCCGTTGACTATCCGCTGCCGGAACAGGCCGTAGTCGTAGCGAATACCGTAGCCCATGCCCGGGAGCCCCATCGACGCCATCGCTTCCATGAACACGGCAGCCTGCCGTCCCCGCGGGCCGTTACCCAGTTCGAGGTCGTCCTCGCGCTCAAAGACTTCATTGAGAGAGAAGCCGAGTTCGGAGGCGGTCGAAGCGACCTCGTCGAGGAGGCCGAGGCTGAGGATGTTCTGGTGAAGGCTCTTGCCGAGCGTGTACTCCGGAGAGAGGTAGTATAC
>CAZJJT010000627.1:854-3041 GCA_964546395.1 uncultured Fibrobacterota bacterium | reverse complement strand
AAATCACCCCGGTGTGGAACAAGTCGTTCCGGGAACACGGGATAATCGGCACTACGCATGAGAGCGTGCGCCACGAAGCGGACGAGGCGGTTGCGACCCTCGGCTGGGGCGACGCGTACCGCGTGGATGCCGACCATATCGGCCTGAAGACGGTCGGGCAGAAGGGGTTCCTCCCGGCAAGTGACTTCTTCACCCTCGACGTCGCCGACTTCACCGGCACATCTGCCCCCGCGGCCGACGTCGATGCGTTCATGCGCGCTCACGAAGGCATGGTGGGACCCCTGGAGATAGCGGGTATCGAACGGCCGCTGGACATCACGCGCGATACCATCCGCGCGGCGGCGTCCAAGTACCTTCTGGCGGTGAGAGAAGCCGGTGCGCTGTACCGGCACATCGCTGCCGCCAGGGACGGGGCGCCGTTTGTCGCGGAGGTCTCGATGGACGAGACCGACGCGCCACAGACGCCCGTTGAGCTGCTGTTCATACTCGCCGCCATCGCAACCGAAGGCATCCCGGCGCAGACCATCGCCCCGCGGTTCAGCGGACGGTTCAACAAGGGGGTGGACTATGTCGGCGACGTGGCGCAGTTTACGCTCGAGTTTGAGCAGGACGTGCTGGTGATCGCACACGCGGTGAAGCAGTTCGGCCTTCCCGCGACGCTCAAGCTGAGCGTACACTCCGGCAGTGACAAGTTCGCCATATACCCCGCAATCAGGGCGGCGCTGGCACAGCATGGCGCGGGCGTGCACCTCAAGACCGCGGGCACCACGTGGCTGGAGGAAGTAATTGGGCTGGCGGCCGCCGGTGGAACCGGCCTGGCGTTGGCAAAGCGCATATACCGGGAGGCGCATGGACGGGTCGACGAGCTTTGCGCACCCTACGCCAGTGTGATCGATATCGACCGCGGAAGATTGCCCGGACCTCGGCAAACCGACACATGGGACTCCGCAACCTTCGCTGGCGCGGTGCGACATGACCGGTCGTGCCCCACATACAACCCGCACATGCGTCAACTGCTCCACGTCGGGTTCAAGGTTGCTGCCGAACTGGGCCAGACATACCTCGACGCGTTGGGCGAACACGAGCAAACCATCGCCGCCCAGGTCACCGGCAACCTGTACGATCGGCACATGGTGCCGTTGTTCCTGGGCTCGTAGGTCGGGGAGGCATGGTCGCGAGGGTGTTGCGCGGGTTCGTTGTTCCCTCCAACTATCAGCGCTCCGGGGGCTTCACGGACACCGGGCGCCCGGGTTGCACCAACGGGCCCTTCGGAGCGTATTTTCAGTTTCCTTTTCGCCGGGAGGTATCCCCATGGCACGCATCCTCGATGACATTTCGCGTACATTCTCGGAGTTCCTGCTGATCCCACAGCTCACCGCCCGGGAACACACGCCGGCCAGCGTCTCGCTTCGCGCGCCCCTCGGGCGCTTCCGCAAGGACGACGAGACGTACCCCTCGCTCAATGTCCCGTTCGTGTCGGCGGCCATGCAGGCGGTGTCGGGCCCCGATCTCGCCATCGCCCTGGCACGCTGCGGAGGGCTCGCGTTCATCTACTGTTCGCAGTCCATCGAGGCCCAGGCCGCCATGGTGTCGCGCGCCAAGACACACAAGGCCGGGTTCGTGGCCAGCGACTCCAACCTTCGCCCGGACAACACGCTTACCGAGGCGGTAGCGCTCGCACGCAAGACCGGCCACTCAACCATGCCGGTGACCGATGACGGCAGCAGTCACGGCGTGTTCCTGGGAATTCTGACGGACAACGACTACTGGGAGTTTGAGGACGATCTGAATGCCCCTGTCAGCGCGTTCATGACTCCCCGCGACCAGGTAGTGTTCGGTACGGTGGGCATCTCGCTGCACGAAGCCAACCGCCTGCTCCGCAAGAACAAGCTGAAATGCCTTCCCGTACTCGACGCGAACGCCAGGTTGCAGTCACTCGTGTTCAAGAAGGACAACCTCGACCACCGTAACAACCCCGATGAGCTGCTTGACGGCCACAAGCGCCTGATGGTGGGGGCGGGGGTCAACACGCACGACTACCGCGAACGCGTGCCGGCACTCGTGGACGCGGGGGTGGACGTCGTGTGCTTCGATTCCTCCGATGGCTACACCGAGTACCAGCGTGAGGCCGCCCTGTGGACACGCAAGAAGTACGGTACACAGATTGTCATCGGGGGCGGCAACGTG
>CAZJJT010000627.1:0-844 GCA_964546395.1 uncultured Fibrobacterota bacterium | reverse complement strand
GCCGATCCTGCTGCAAAAACGCCTGGTCTATTCCGGCAGCAACGTGGTGGATGCCGGCGCGTTCAGGTTCCTGGCAGAGGAGGCCCAACTCGACTTCGTCAAGGTGGGTATCGGCGGCGGCTCCATCTGTATCACGCGACAGCAGAAGGGTATCGGTCGCGGCCAGGCTTCGGCGCTCATGAACGTGGTAGCCGAGCGTGACCGGATGTTCGAGCAGACAGGCACGTATGTTCCCGTGTGCTCCGACGGGGGGCTGCTCAACGACACGCAGATTATCATCGCCCTCGCCATGGGCGCCGACTTCGTGATGATGGGCCGGTACTTCGCCTCAACCAACGAGAGCCCCGTGCAGCGGGTGTCGATCAATGGCCGCATGTACAAGCCCTACTGGGGCGAGGGTTCGGATCGGGCCCGCAACTGGCAGCGCTACGCCGAGGGCCAGGAGTCTTCGCTGAAGTTCGAGGAGGGGGTGGACGGGTACGTGCCGATCAGCGGGGCTCTGCGCGATGTCCTGGGAGTCACCACTTCCAAGCTCCGCTCCACCATGTGCAACTGCGGCGCGCTGACACTCCGCGAGTTCTCGCAGCGGGCGGTCCTCACGCGGATATCCGAGCAGTCGTACGTCGAAGGCGGGACATCCACCATCGTCTCCTTCGACAAGGAATCGCGCGACGAGCTCTGATGCGGGCACGCAATTTGTCGCGACTTCACGCGAAATAGCAGTGAACAGGCGTGGGGAGACCCGATGAACCGTGGAGGATTGCTCATGGCACTCGTACGCAGACCCGTTGGTCCCTGCACCGCATTTCTGATCGCATTGGTTGGCCTCTCGATGCTTTCGTGC
>CAZJJT010000626.1:0-3041 GCA_964546395.1 uncultured Fibrobacterota bacterium | reverse complement strand
CGCCCGCCTTCACTTCCAGCGTGTCGTCCAATCCCCGCAGGGCCGTGACGGCGCCCTGAGGGAGTTGTGCCGCCAAATCCTCGGCCGTTCGCGCACGCGGGATATCGGGTTGCGCGCACACGACCATGGAGAAACACGGTGCAACCTGCGCCAGGAACCCCGCGGCGTCCTTGTCCTTCATCATGCCAACCACCAGGCACATCCGTGTCCCGGCCGCAAACCGCGCCGCAAGCGCCTCTGCCAGCGCTTCGCCCGCCTCCGGGTTGTGTGCGACATCGAGCACGACCGTCCTGTTCGTGACCGACACCTCCTGGAACCGCCCCGGCACGAACGTTCCCGCGATTCCCGCAGCAAGTGTCTCGCCATCACTCACCCCCGCCGAACGGCAGGCCTCGATCGCGCATAGCGCGTTCGGGACCTGGTGGCGGCCAGCGAGGGGAACTCCGTACACCACTCCCCGGTATACAAACGAACTGCTCTGCGGCCCCTGGTGAAGGTTCTCTGCCATGCCCTCTTCCACAAACGAAAGCGGCGCGTCCTGCTCGCCGCACACGCGCTGTGCCAGCGACACCACCTCGGGCTCCACCGGCCGCGCCATCACCACCGGCACTCCCCGCTTGACGATGCCGAGTTTCTCGCCGGCAATCTCGACCAGTGTGCTCCCGAGCCACTCCTGATGATCCATGGCGATGCTCGTGATTACGCTCACCACCGGCGCGACCACATTCGTCGCGTCCAGCCGTCCCCCCATACCCGTCTCGAGCACGGCCCACTCCACGCCGCGACGCCTGAACACCTCGAACGCCACCAGCGTCGAGAGTTCGAAGAAGCTCAGATCGATGTCGCCCACGCGCTCCTCGAGCAGCGCGTGGACACCCAGCCACTCATCCGGACCCACCGGCTGCCCGTCGACGAGAAACCGCTCCTCGAACGCCACCAGATGCGGCTTGATAAACAGGCCGGTGCGACGGCCCGAGGCCCGGAGGGTCGATTCGATCATCGAGCATGTCGAGCCTTTGCCGTTCGTGCCCGCGACGTGTACACAGGGGTACGCACTCTGGGGGTGGCCCAGCCGCGCGCACGCTTCACGCATGCGCGCCACGTCGTACTTGATAGCGCCCAGCCGGTGCAGAGAGAAGAGGTGCCTGAGGATGTCTTCGCGGGACCGCATGTGCACACCTATCGATGGGAGGCAACACACTCCCGAAGAGACTGGTGGACCAGGCCGTTGGAAGCCACGTAGCCCCGATCGCGGATGCTCAGCGGCGCACCGTTGAGCGTCGTCATCTCCCCACCCGCTTCCAGCACCAGCGCCGCTCCGGCAGCGAAGTCCCAGGGCTTGTCGTCGAACTCCAGCGAAGCGTCCACTTTCCCCTCGGCAAGGTGCGTGAGGGTACGCACGGAAGAGCCAAAAATACGGAGATTGAACACGCGCGCACCTATGTCCGAGAGCACCGCGGGGATCAGCACCGGGTCGTAGCGTATCGAAGAGTCGAAGCACAGGGTGGCCTTCGAGATATCGTCGACACGCGACACGTGGATCGCCTCCCCGTTGCGCACGGCCCCGCTGCCCTTCTCGGCAGCGTACAACTCGTCCTCCCGCGGGAGGTAGATCACTCCGGCCACGAACTCGTCGCCGCGCACCAGCCCGATCGACACGCCAAAATGGCCTATCTGGCGGATGAAATTGTGGGTCCCGTCGAGTGGATCGACAACCCAGCAGTACTCGCCGGTGGAAGCACCCTCGCTCCCCTCTTCGGCCAAAACCCGGTGCCCGGGGAACGCACTGCGTATCCTCGACACCACCACCTCTTCCGACAACTGGTCGTAGCGGGTCACCAGGCTCCGATCCGCTTTCACCTGCAGCCCCTCGACCTTCCCGTAGCCCTCGAGCAGTATCGCGCCGGCTTCCCTGGCAGCATCGATTGCGGTGGTGAGGTGGTCCATGGGGGGCAAGCAGCCAGGGGGCCAGTGGTCAAGGGGTTCAGAACGACAGGCAAATATACACGGCGTTCGCACAACGCAGTTCTGTGGCTTTTTGGGCGTTTCGGTGCTAACTTACCAACAACCGGGCCTGGTCGGGCCGGCACTGACGCCATCGTGTCGACGGGAGCCCATTCCATGAAAGAGTCCCTGTGTGGTGAAGCGGTTCGTCTGGCCTGTCTGCTGCTCGCAGGGAGCCTTCTCCCCTGCCTGGCGCAGGTTGACTCGGGTATGGCGCTGCAGACCTCTCAACCGCAGTACGTACCGGGTGTTCTCACGATCACCTACCTTTCGACCGGCCGGAAGGACACGGTCACCACCGCCCCGGTCTGGGGCGCCTCGTTCTCTCCTGACGGCAGGCAGTTGGCCTACGCCTACGGCAACAACATCTGCATCAGCAATATCGATGGTACGGGCTACCGAGTGGTCTGCGCCCGCGACCGGGCCGGCAAGGAACCCTATCTCACCTGGACCGCCGACAATCACATTTTCTGGGCCCAGTGCACACCGTTGATCTACCGAGTGAAGACCGACGGGACCGAGCGCTGTACGGTCTACACCGAGACGACCTTCCCTGAGGACGGGGTCGCCAACAACATCCATAACCTCGGGGTGTCGCAGGACGGTCTGCACGCTTCGTGGACCCGCCCCTCCTGGCTCAACGTCTCCTACGATTTCAGCCAGAGTCTCCGCCGCGAACTCGGCTGGGGGTGCCACAACCCGACTTCGCCCAGCGGACTGCTCCTGCTCCACAACACCGGCGGGCACGAGAAAGCCTACATCGAGCGGTTCGAGGACCAGGTCTACATCGACTCGCTGTTCCCTGCCGAGCCTGGCCAGACCGCCAACCTTCACCGCTACTCGCACAGCTCCGATGACTGGGTAATGTACACACTCGAGGGGATCAACGTCGCCTACCTGCACAACATCAGGACCCACCCCAACGACAGCGGCATCCGCCTCGGCGTTGGTATCGCCTGGGACTTCTTCCCGCATGAGATCGAACTGACCGAGCCACTACCCAACCTCTCGCTCTCGCACACCATGCTCCACTTCTC
>CAZJJT010000625.1:0-3049 GCA_964546395.1 uncultured Fibrobacterota bacterium | reverse complement strand
GGTGACGGTGACCAACGTGGTGACGAATACGGTGTCTGAGACCGTGTTCGTGGCCACGGAGGTCCCCAAGCCGGCGCCGACACCCGCTGCGCAGCCGCTCCGCCCGCGCCCCGTGGTTGCCGCGCCCCCCCCGCCGCCGACTCCGCCGCCCGCACCGGCGCCACGTCCCGAACCGTCGTTCATCGTGAAGCTCACGCAGAAGTACGGTACGGACGACCTTCTCGCAATCATGGCGCTGGAAACCGGGCAGGGCAACCATGCCAACGCGCTGCGTGTCTACGACTCGCTGCCTTCGACACAGATGAGGACCAAGCGGGCCCTGCTCTACAGGATGCGGGCGCTGCAGGGGCTGGGCAACACCGCGAAGCTCGGGCAGTTCTTCTCGGGTACGACAATCATGGACAGCGAGTACTACCTTGCTCGCGCGCAGTTCCTGTACGGGCAGCGCAAATACCGCGAGGCACTCTCGCAGCTGGCCACGGCGCGCAGCACCCAGTCGGAGCTGACCGACCAACGTTCGGTTGAGCGCGAAGTCGTGTACTACAAGGCGCTTTGCCTCACGGGGCTGTTCGCCGCGGACGGTACCGACGCGAACCGGGCGAGCGCGATGGAGGGGTGGTACGACGTGAAGTTCGCGTTCCGCAACGAACAGGGCCACCGGTATTTCCGGTACGCCAATGAGCAGATCCGGCGGATCTCAGCCGAGAGCGGAGACTGATGATGAGGGGATGCGGGGCGGCACTGGTGGTGTGCGTGCTGGCGGCGGCGTCTGCGAGCAGCGCGCAGGAGGCGTTTGACCAGGCGCCCGTCGACACTGCCGTGGCCGCGGGAGGAACCGAGACCACGCTCACCGACGCACCGTCACTCTCGGTGCTTTCGGGCGAACTGCCCGATGTCGTGCCGGCCTCGGGGGGGCCCTACCTGGTGACAGCCGACATCGTGGTGCCGCCGGGCAGGACGGTGACAATCGAGCCGGGAACGTTCATGCTGTTCCGCAATTTCACGGGCGTGCAGGTGCACGGGACGCTGATTGCGGCAGGGACGAAGGAGGAGCCGATTGCGTTCACCTCCGAACACGACCAGCGCCACGGTTCGCGCTCGCCCCAGGCGCCTGCGCCCTACGACTGGAACGGGATCACGGTTACCGAGAACGCGGTGGGCACCAAGTTCGAGTTCTGCCGGATCGGGTACTCGCTGTACGGGATCAACGCGCTCAACGAATACGTCACCATTATCGACTGCATGTTCCGCAAGAACGGCAAGGCGGACCTGACAATAAAGGGAACGAAGCAGGAAGTAGCGGCGGGGGTGCCGTTCAGCTACAAGCCGCTGGGGGACATGCCGGTGCTGCCCGGGGCCGAGGGGCCATCGGCCGGCAAGATCGCCGTGCGTACTACCGGTATCGCCGTGCTGCTGGTGGGATGCGCGGTTGGCGTCTGGAAGACGCTTGACTATCTGGAATCGGACGAGCATTTCAGCATGCTGAACAACACCGCTGACACGGCCAACCTGCGCAACCCGACCATCGTCGATGACTGGCAGGCGGCACAGGACACCCGCAACACCGATCTGGCGCTGCTGCTGGTGGGGTACGGAGCGGGCTTTGTCGGCGCTGTGGCGTTCGGGGTGACGTTCTTCTTCTGAGTGTGACGGCGGTGCCGACTGTGCGGGCCAACGTCGAAGAGGGGGGGGCAGGATGAACAGACTCACGACAACCAGGCTGCTGCTGTGCGCGGCCCTGGCCATGGGCGCCGGCTGCAGCCGTGAAGAGAACCCGTACAAGGCCGACAAGGTGAGTGTGGACCTGCTCTCGAGCCGGTTTGCGGCCACCGACACCATACCGATTTTCAGCACCGATACGTTCCGCGTGGAGCTGCAGCTCCAGGCCCTGGTCGACAGTATCCTGTTTGAGGCGCCCGGCGACCGCTACAACGAGTCGGGCGACACGATCATGCGCCAGTCCGAGTTTGCCGCCGGCAGCTGGCCGTGGGTGTTCGCGTTCCCCGTGTCGTTCCGCGATACGGGCTGGACGACCGTGCGGGCGACCGTGTGGCGGACCGGTGAAGAGCCGTTGGTCGACAGCCTCCGGCTGTACCGTCGTACCCCGCTCAACCAGGGGATGGTGATGGCGGAGCCGGGAGACCAGGTGCAGCTGGGCACGGACGGCGTGGACGACCCGTACGCGCTGTACATCTGGAAGTTTGCGCAGAACGACTCGACCATGAGCGACCTTCCCGCCGCCACGCGGGTGTTCACCAGCGTGCTGTACAAAACCTGCTCGCTGTTTGTGAAGGTGGGAACGGTGCGTTCCCCGGCCGACACCTTCGCCGTGCTGGTCGGCGACCTCACGCCGCCTGTCATCTCCTGTGTCAACGACTCACTCTCGGCCGACTCCTCCAGGACCTACACGGGGTTCAGGACGTTTACGTTCAAGCCGCTGGTGGAGGACCTCGCCAGCCGGCTCGACACGGTGCGGATCAACGGTATGGAAGCCGAGACGTGCATCGTGTACACCGACCGCAAGCGCGAATGCTGGCTGGATTTCGCTTCGCTGCCCCCGCACGGTGACTCGCTGCGCGTAGTGGTGCGAGCGACCGACGTGCAGCACAACGCCGTGTCCGACACGTTCTACGTGTTCTACGACTCCACCATGAGTACCTCGCCGCAGATCGTGGTGGACTACCCGCAGGACTCCGCCCATGTGCCGAGCCACCAGGTGAGTACGAGCGGGACCGTTGCCAACCTCATGCCCGGCGACACCGCGTATCTCATGCTGTCGGTGGACGGTGCGTCGCAGGCGAAGGAGGACACGGTTACCGCGGCTGACAACCACTGGTCGTGGACGGTCACGCTGCCCGATGACACGGTGGACCTTGCACTCGTTCTCGAGTGGCGTATCGATGCCGTGCGGGACACCGTGGATGATGTCATGCTGACCGTCGTGTTCGATTCCACCGTGGTCGACGATCAGCCCCCTGACATCGAGAGTATCACCAGCGACGGCGTGCCGGTAGTCGAGCGGTTCTACTCGGCGCAAGCACTGCTGCCG
>CAZJJT010000624.1:0-3054 GCA_964546395.1 uncultured Fibrobacterota bacterium | reverse complement strand
ACCAGCGATGGTACGGGAAGCGGTAGAACATGAACTCGGGAGCAGAAGAGTCGATCTCGTTGCCTGCCGCAATCTGCTCCTCAACCCACGGTACGTTGCGCCAGAACCTGAGCGTGTCATAGAGGACGATGTTCTCCATACCATCGGCTTCGCGCGGGTAGTACTGCCAGTCGTCGAACTGCGGGACAGGATTGGCTGTCCACAATGCGGGGTCGTACGATGCACCAAAGTAGGCCAGCGGGTCTGCCCCGGGCAAAGGCTGCAGGCCGCTGGTGTACCTGGCATTCAGCGGGTCATATACTGCGCCGGGCGCCCCGCTCGGCCAGAAGTATTGGGCGATGTGCGAAGTGAAGTACCAGTTGGGGAAGGTGTCCTTGCAATCCGCCAAGTCCACATCCCGGTAGTTGTCCCATACCGCCTTGCGGCAAGCGTTGGCCGATTCGCTGCCAAACCAGCCCATCGGGTAAAAAGCGTCACCGCGGGTGTCGTTGCAGGTCTCCCCAAGCGCGGTCCAGTACTCTCTGCACTGCCTGTGACATGTCCAGTTCGTCCCATCGTTGAACGGAACACTGTCGTAGGTCCAAGGCGCGTTCACGCGCTCGTCCCGTTTGATCGAAGCCCGTTCAAAGCAGTTCGCCGCGCCGGCGTACGCGGCATCGGTGCTGGATACCGTGGGTACCGGCTTGCGATACGGCAGACCGATTACCGTGTCCACCATCCCGGACATGCCCACGTTGGCCCCTGAGTTCGCGGTGGCACTCACCTCCCAATAGCCGGTATGCCCGAAGTCGGGGTTTCTTTTGGCCAGGAACCGGAAGTCATAGAAAGTAGCGGGAATATCGATAAACGGTTCAGGGGTGGAGAACCAGCCGCTGGCCTGCGCTCGCTGAATATCCTGGTTCAGCGTAGTCGGGTAGAGGGTGTCGCTCTCGCCGGCACGCTGCTTGAACGATCGCACTCGTATCGAGTAGCGCGTCCGGCGCAGCGGATCCTCGCACTTCATGTTGTAGGCAACGAGGTACTCACCGAAGGTAGTGTCCAGCCCAACTCCGGTTGAGTCACCCGGGACATACGAACGCAACACCTCCGGATCACCATCTATCACGAGTTGTGCCAACTTGGTCACGAGCCCATCCGCCGCATAGTACGACGTGAGCCGGTTGCGGTAGTTGTGAGCGCTCTGCATCGACATCATGGAACCGATGTACATCGCCGATGCTGCGCCGACAAGTGCCATCATGGCGATCAGCGCGAAGAACAGCACCGCTCCCGACTGGCCATCTCTTCTGTGTGCCATATCTCCCCCTCTGCTGGTGATTCGACAGCCGCTACTGCCCGACAACAGCCTTCAGCATGAACCGCGACTCCAGTTGCTGGTACAGGTACTGGTTGTTCGACGGATTCGGGCGCTGCGTTCGTGCTATGATCAGAACGGTCCCGCTCCGCATCTCGAACCAGTCGTCTACGACCTCAACCACGTTGTTCGTGCTCGGGTCGACGTAGTCGAACGTTATCTCCATTGTGTGGATATCCTCCGCCAGGACCATCGAAGTGTCGGCCGGATCATCTGCGTACATGTAGAGGCTCCCACTGTCTCCCTGGGTCAGCGCCCATGCTTCGGTCTTGTAGCCGTACAGCATGTCGTTCTTGGCCAGCGAATGGTCGGAAGAAACAAGTATGTAGTACACCGTCACGGTATCGTAGATCGTGTCGGTCCCGTCGACTATCGTGTCAATGCGGACAGCTGTCGTGTCGCCGACGTACTCGTCCTCCCACAGCAGTAGCATGGACCCGTCTGGCTTCACTTTCGCAACAACCACGGTGTCAACATATCGGAATGCGTCGCAGGCAACGCTGTCCACAATGAAGGTGTTCGTGTCGACCTGGGGCTCCTCGGTGATGAAGAACGCGCAGCGGGGGTTGACCTTCTGCACGAACTTGCTCTTGGTCACTGAGGCATCGTAGTCGACAATCTCCAGGGCCTTGACGGGCAAACAGGAACCACACTCGGTCAGGGCCTCGGTAACTCGCTGAACACTGTAGTGGGCGTTCTGAAGCATGTCGGCTTTCAGGTCCTGAAAATGGAACGTATCAAGTACGCTCTTCACCAGCCGCGTAATCCCCACCATCACCAGGCTGGACAGCACAATTGCGATGAGCAGCTCCAACAGCGTGAACCCGCCCCGGGAGCGGCATACGTACCGTTCTTGTGCCATCACCCCTGGGCTCGCAGCCATCCTCCGCACAGTACCCCCCTCCTAGAAGTGCCTTGAAATGGCTGTTCTGATGGTGAGTGTATCCAGCACGAGGCCGTTCACCGAGCCTCTGTCCGCAAAAATGTCGGCGCGCGCAGTAAGTGTGCGAACGTTCTCCAACGGGGTATCCTCCTTGTCATAGGCCGTGCCCGTGCTGCAAGTCACCACGATGCTGTTCACAAGGTCGGTGTCGGGCCACGTGGTGTCCGCAGACGGGAAATTGCCCGGCACGGGTTCTGAAGTTGGCGTACGAGCCTGCCCAGGATTTGCGGCAATCTCGATACGCTTCCGCTCGATGGCCGCCTCGATTGCATGGCCCGCGGCAATCAAGCGCTTCACTTTCGCTTCCGTACGCCAGGCGTCAGTTGTCAGCTTGAACAGGACAGTGGAAAACACAGCCACGATCACCATCGTAATCATCAGTTCCAGGAGCGTCATACCATGCGCTTTATGCATTACTGTCCCACCTCTCACTGCAGCTGTTTGATCCTGCCCGTACTCGCCAGGATGTGCACGTTCTTCACCCGTTTGCCATCCGTAAACGAAATCTGAGCCGAGTACTTGGCTGAACCGTCCCCTCGGAACACCACGACATCGTTGGCGGGCGCCGTCACCCATGACATGGTAACCCCCCTCGGCATTTCCTGCCGAGCCAGGTACTTCATGTCGTCGGCACCATATGCATCGTCGTTGGTCGCTACCTCAACGAAAATCTGCGCATACTGGGAATCTGCTTCCGTCTGAAAGTACACACCGCAGTGCTTGTACGGGTCCGCCAACGCCTTCATGCGTGCCAACT
>CAZJJT010000623.1:0-3054 GCA_964546395.1 uncultured Fibrobacterota bacterium | reverse complement strand
CACGGGACGGGTCATGGTGTCGTCGGCCTCAGGGCTTCTTCGGCCCCTTGCCTTTGCCTTTCTTCTTCCCGGCTTTCTGGCCGGGGGCAGTCTTGCCGGCTTTCTGGCCGGGCGCGCCCTTGCCGGCCTGCGGCCGCGCCTTTTTCTGCACCCCGCCCTTCGCGGGGGCCTTGCTCACTCCCCCTGACCTCGGCTTCACGACTGCCCGCGGTTTGACAGCGGTCGCTCGTTTGGTTGTCGGCCTGGCCTTCGCACGAGGTCTGGCCGCACTCTTCACCGGTGACTTCCTGCGGGCCGGAACCGGGCGCGCCACGCCCTTTGTGCGCGGCACCGCGACACGGCCAACTCCCGTACCGTGCGGGCGGTACGCGCGCACGGGATGCCCCGCCAGACGGCGCATGGGCATCGAAGGGGCGGCAAGATGCTCAACCCGCCGCAGACGTACCGGGCTGATCCGTGCAGGGGGGGAGGGCGCCCGGTGCCACGGCACCACCACAAAGTGGCCTGCCGGGACCACCAGCGGCGGCGTGTCGGGGCTCTCCGCCGACGCCACCACGACCACCTCGCCGTGCACCACGTCCAGTTCCGCCGTTCGCACATGCAGCTCGTAGCAGACCGTAAACTCAGTGCCTCTGGCCTCGAACAGCACATTCGGTGTACACACCCGATAGACCTGCCATGTCTCTTCGAGGGGCTCCAGCGCCGAGTACACCACCCCGTGGTGGGTGCACACCTCAATCGCACGCACCCCGTCAGCCCCCTCCACATCGTCGATGTGCACCTTCGTGTTCCCGTCGAGACGGACGGTGGTCCCGCCCGGCAGCTCCATCTCGAGCATCCCCCCGTCACCCACCCGTATCGAGTCGCCGAACCCGATCGCCGAGGCCGTATCGAGGGGCTCCCAGTTCCCGGCGCCCCAGGCGTAGACATGGGCCGTGCCTGACAGGGCGGTGACCCTTCCGCCAAGATCGCCCGGCAATCCACACGAGCACACGCTCAGCAGCGGCAGCAGCGGTACGAGTGTCCCGAAACGCATGTGTCCCCCTATTCGCCCAGTGCCGTGCGGTACTCCTCGAACGCCAGCACCTTGCGTATGCGTGCGGCGATGAGTTCCTGCTGGGCCATGGTGAGTTCTCTGCGGTAGTTGAGCAGGTCGGTGCCCGTCGCGAGCCCCTCCCGGTACCGCGCATCCGCATTGCGCAGCGCGCGCTGTGCGTTGTCGACCGATTCGAGCGCCAGCCGCTGCGCTTCGAACGACTGCGCGACGCGCCGGCGCGCCGAGAGCACCTCTGATTCCGCCTGCCGCTTCCGTGCGTCGAGGGCCAGTCGCAGCTTGGCCAGCGTGGTATCGGTCTTGTTACGCTCGCTGCGCGCGGCGCCCCAGTCGAGCAGTTTCCACTCAAGCGCCGCGCTGACGCTCCAGGTGTTCTCCAGTGCGTAGGCGGGCTCGTGCGGGTCCTGGTTGCGGAAATCCTGCGCAAACATCGCCATGAGGCTCGGGAGGTGCGCGGCGGCCTGCACCCGCCGCACCGCCTGCAGCGCCTCTACCTGGAGCTGCAGAGCGCGGATATCCTCACGCTGCGCGACATCGGCAGCCACCTCGGTGTCGGGCGGCAAGGTGTCACGTTCCAGAGCACCCAGCACGAGCGAGTCGATCACTATCCGGGTACGCAGGGGAAGGTTGCAGAAGAGCAGGACCCGCTCACCCGCATCGGCAAGATTGTCGCGGGCCCGCACCAGCGCCAGCTTCGCCAGCGCCAGCTGCGTCTGTGTGCGCAGTTTCTCATCCTCAACCACGACTCCCGCCTGCACGAGCGCCTGAAGGTCCCTGGAGAGCTGCTCAAGCCACGCCACCGATTCCTCGAGGGGCTTGAGGCCCTGGAGTGCCGCGACGTACGACCAGTACAGCTGCAGCGCGTTGAGCCGTGTCTCCTGCTTGAGCCGTGCCAGTGCATGCTGCGAACTCTGGTACTTCAGGCGTGCGCTGCGATAGGCGTTAACCGTACGCATGCTCGTGAACACAGGCTGGCTCACCGTGTAGCCCACGCTCCAGATGTCCTGCGGCCCTACGGCGACCTCATCGGGCAGCGTAACACCCGGAACCGCCGGAAACCCGAACGAGGAGGGCGACATCGACGGCGGTTCGTTGAGGTGCGTGTACGCGGCACGCAACCCGAGGGAGGGCTTGAACCGGGCCGAGGCGCCCTCGACATTCTGCAGCTCGGCGCCGACATCGTACACCGCCGAGAGCATCGAAGGGTTCTGGCTCAGGGCAAACGCGACTACGTTCTTCGGGGTAAGCGCGACATCCTGGGCAGCACACGGAGGCACCACGCGCGGCACGAGCACGACGGCAGCAGCAGGGAGAAGCGCGGAGACTGTTCTGAGGCACCGGAATCGCATTGCGTGTGGAAAATACGCCGTGCAGTCCCGAGCGGCAGGTGGTGCGAAGCCCCCACCACAAAAAACTCCTAGTCACCGCACCACACCGATGATATACTGTGTTCCGGTGAACGGGAAAGGGGTCGGAGACACCGCCGGGGGGCAGCACCACACCGGGTATTGACTTTGGCAACCATACTCACTATTTTAGGTGCGGCTTGCGGGCCATAAGCTGATGATACTCAAGTGCATGCGGCCAGTGCCCCGTGCACCGGGACAAACGACCACGGGGCGGCTAACGCCATAAGAACCTCCAGGAGGATGCCATGGCAGCAGCGGGATTCGACGAAGCGTTTGAAGAGAAGCGGATTACCGAGATCGAGAACCGGCTCATGCAGGGCGCGTTCTCGTGCCGCACCACCGAGGCTGTCGAATCCGCGCTGACCTTCGCGCGTTTTCTGAGCACGGTGGGAATCTCGCCCGACAACTACGCGGTATTCCTCAAGATGCTTGAGATCGAGAACCACTGGGTTATCGACTCACTCATCGGCAACCGTGACCCGTTCCTCCTTCTGTCCTCGGTTCAGCCCAACGAGTACATCGTGACGAGGATCTTCGCGATGATGACCCGGTGGCATAAGGGCGGTATCTATTCCAAGAACCTGTCGGTCA
>CAZJJT010000622.1:0-3062 GCA_964546395.1 uncultured Fibrobacterota bacterium | reverse complement strand
CAGCTCGAGAGCATCAACAGCGTCCACACGTACCGTGACTCAGGCATCGGGCTCGACGCGTTCACGTTCGACTTCGAGTGGATGGCGTGGGGGCAGGACAACTACGGCGAATTCCGTTGGAACACCGCCAACTTCCCCTGGGCCATGAGCGGTGCGCTGCAGGACACCATGGAGTCGTACGGCCTGCACATGATCGGCATCCGCAAGCCGCGGATCCAGGCAAACACCGTGCAGGGCCAGTACTGCGAGACGCACGGTCTGTTCGACCCCGACGCCTACGTCACCGACTACATGACCGGGCAGCGCTGTGGCCAACTCGATTTCGGCAAGCCCGAGGCGCGGCAGTGGTGGTGGGAGAGTTTCACCGACCCTGCCTACGACTCCTACGCCCGCGGGATACGCGCGTACTGGAACGACGAACCCGGGTACGGCGACAACTTCCTCAACCTCCACTGGCAGCAGGCCAACTACGACGGGCACCGCTCGTACGACACCACCCGCGTGTTCTCGCTGAACCGATGCTACTATGCCGGGTCGCAGAGATACGCGTACGGTCTGTGGTCGGGGGACATCAGCACCGGATTCGGCGTCATGGCCGAACAACGTTTCGCGATGCTGACCTCGGTCATGCTCGGGGCTGCGTGGTGGGGGATGGATATCGGGGGGTTCAACGGAACCCCCACCAACGAGAACTACTTTCGCTGGATGCAGATGGGCGCGTTTGTCCCGGTGTACCGGGTGCACTGCCACAACTCGCAGGAACGTGAGCCGTGGCACTTCGGCAGCGAAGCGCTGGGGATAGCACGCGACTTCATTGCGCTGCGCTACCGGTTGCTGGACTACCTCTATGCCGCTTACCGCCGCTACAGCACCGAGGGGGTCCCACCCGTGCGCCCACTCATCATGGACTACCCGACGGAGACATCACTCGAGAACGACGCTCGTGCGTGGATGTTCGGCAGCGCGATGCTGGTATCGCCCATCGTCGCCGCGGATGCGCTCTCGAGCACCTTTCGCCTTCCCCCGGGAAACTGGTACAACCACTGGACCGGCGAGCAGCTTGCCGGTGACCGCGAGGTGACTGTCACGACGGGCCGTGAGCGGATCCCGCTGATGGTGCGGGCCGGCGCGGTTGTCCCCATGCGGCCGTTTGCCCCGCATGCCACACACCCCGATGGACTCGCGCACCTGGCGTTCCACGTGTACGGCGGTGACACGGGCTCGTGTACGTTCTACGAGGATGACTACGAGACGTACGACTACGAGCAGGGGGAGTACTGCGATATCGACATACGCCACACCACCGGGCCTTCCGTCGATTACATCACCGTCGGCGTACCCACTGGCTCTTTTGCGCCCCGTGCGCGCACGGGTGAGTTCGTGTTCCACGGACTCGAGTACACGGTCAACTACGTGGGGATCAACTCGGCGGCAGTGCCGCAGGTAGCGTGGGATGCGTACGACACCGCGGCGGCGCCGTGCTGGTCACATGGTACCGGTTCGGGGTTCGTGCAGGTGAAGCTCGCCGATGCGCTCGGGGCGCGGACAGTGACTGTCTCGGAGGGCCCGCTGGCGACCACCACCCGTCCGGTGACCCGTATGCCGATCGTTGTCGCCACGGCGTACGGTCTGCACATCCGCCTCTCGGGCGCGTCGACGGAGACTGCGCGGGTTGAGCTGCTTGACATCTCGGGCAGACTCGTACTGCGCCGCGAGGTGCGCTGTCGGCCTGGGATGACAACGGTTGTCCGGCTGGAGGATCCTCTCGGTGCGACCGGGGCTCGTGTCTGGCGGATTCGCGTCGGCGCGACAGTGTGCCAGGGCTTCATGGTGAAGCACCATGCGGGCCACCCCGAATCGTGAGGCGAGTGAACCATGGTATTTCACGGCAACGGAACTGGATCTCATTGATAACACTCCCATGCCAACAGGAGAGCAGGCTGTAAGGAGCTGTACGCGCAGCATTCTTGGGCTCGAAGCGGTCCGCGCACTGGTCGTCTGGGGACGAACTGATGATTGGCCGGCCGAGAAGGTTCCCATGCGCATTCGGAACAAGCGCCGTGCATGGCCCCCGCCTCGCCTGGGGTATTACTGCTGCAGGAAATGCAGTGTTGCCAGATGGCGTGTGCTGGCGGCCGCACAAACAACGGGCTGGAAGGAAGTCGTTTCCGACGGGCTGCACGAGTTTCCGGACCAGCCGCTTGACGCAGAGGGCGGGCGACACCGCTACCCGTTCTTCTGCACGTTGCTGACACTGTCAGAGATGCATATGACCGGTCTCGACACTGTTCGAGAGCTGGTCAAACAGACGGCAAGAGACCTGTCGGAGGGCAAACCACACGACTGCAGTCGAAACGGTCGGCCCAGTCCACCTCCGTCCCACGGGGCGGCGAACTGCCGTAGTGATAGTATTTTGGCTCACGTGCCGCATCTCAGCATAGTTGAGTGACGCCGGCAGTTGGTTCGGGTCATATGACGCATTGAAACAGCAAGAGCTATACCATTGAAGGTCACCTTCGTTTACCCGCGGT
The DNA here is from genome assembly GCA_964546395.1 of uncultured Fibrobacterota bacterium. Classification (GTDB taxonomy): domain Bacteria; phylum Fibrobacterota; class Chitinivibrionia; order Chitinivibrionales; family CAZJJT01; genus CAZJJT01. The sequence continues at coordinate 531 of CAZJJT010000622.1, read as the reverse complement.
TCCCCAAGTTCCTGAGTGATGTGCCCGAGTTCGACCAGGGCCTTGTCGAGTATTTCCTTGCCGACTTCACCACCCCGCCGTCGCTGGGCATCCCTATCATGGCAGCCTGGACTCCCGACAGCGTCGAAGTGGAGCTGGTCGATGACAACAGTGGTGACCCGGTGGATTTCGGTGCACCCACCGACCTGGTAGCCATCAACTGCTTCACGCCGCAGGCCACGCGTGCGTTCGAGATAGCCGATGGGTACCGGGCGCGCGGCACGCAGGTGATCATGGGCGGGTTCTTTCCCTCGGCGATGCCGGCGGAGTGTCTCAAGCACGCCGACTCGGTCAACATCGGTGAAGTGGAGCCCACGTGGGAGACGATCCTGCGTGATGCAGCGAAGCGACAGCTGAAACCGAAGTACATGGGGGGGAGTCGCTTCGACCTCTCGAAGCTCCGGGTACCACGGCGCGACATCTTCTACAACAAGAAGTCATACGACTGGGAAGAGGACCTGATCCAGATCACGCGCGGCTGCAGCTACACGT
>CAZJJT010000621.1:0-3066 GCA_964546395.1 uncultured Fibrobacterota bacterium | reverse complement strand
CGTCCGCACCTGTCCCCAGGACGAGATCGTCGAGCATCAGGCCGAAATCGAAATCGTGGCGGGTCATGGTCGCGGTTACTGCGGCACCTGCGACCGGTGCGCCTGTCTGATCCTGTACCTGCACGGTGAACACACCGGTGCGATTCTGCACGACGCGCTGACGGGCCGCGGCCCGCCACGTTGTGTCGCGCGACATGGCCGCAAGTGCCTCCAGCGAATCGATTGCGCTGCCGTCGTGAAGCGTCATCTCGATCCCGCCGATATCCAACACCTGCGCGCAGAACCCGAGTCGGAAACTCATGGCCGCCTCGCCCGGCGCGTAGGAAGCCATTCCCGCAGGCGTCCTGACAAGAAACGCGTACGTGACAGCGCGCCAGCTTGCCCCGGCCGTCACGAACGCATCATAGGAACCGGTCCACGGCGATGCGGACTGCTCGAAGCGGAACCCCAGCGTGCAGGGCTGTGCGGTAGCCGACCGCACGTAGTAGCGAACAAGGGCAGCCTTGCCGCTGTCAAGCGTGCTGTTGGCGGCAACCCGTGCCTGGATGCTGTAGATCGGGTCGGTCCGCTGCGCGATTGTCAGGCGTTGTGCCGTGTCGAAGGACATGCCGCCAACGGCCACGTCGGCCATGCTGGTGCCACCCACCGACGAAGACAGCGACATCGCCGCCAGCGCAACCGGCTGGGCCCCGGCTGCAACCGCGGTAGCGAACACCAACGTCAGGGCCCCAAGCAGTCTGTCCATCCCCCATCCTTTCCATAGAGCCCGGTATGGTCCCGCTCCCGCGCTACGTTGCCCTCCTCCCTCGCCGTGCACCGGTAGCCAGGGGTGTTCCGCATGGGGCAAGCATGCCGAACTCATCCTAAATTACCTTGCCGAAACACCTCCGGGGTTGGGGGGAAATACGGGAACAGCTCTTCCGGCTTTGGCGTCTCCATAACTAATTGATAAATAAGGTATTACGTGGGGCGCTCCCCCACGTGCATGGCTCCAGCCACCGCACCAATGGCGCAACGCGCCTGTTTGGTATAAATTTACCTTCTTGCGGACACCGGGGGGATACTGCAGCCTGCAGGCAACCGACTGGCGCCACCAGCAGGGTAGACACCATTGAGCAGCAGGCGTGATGATGCAAGAGAACACACACGAGAACCGCTACAACCAGGACCTCATGTCTCACGACGAGATGAGGCAGTACGCCTCCATGCAGGTCCGGGAAATCGAGCGCTACAAGTGGTGCCTGGGCGAGCGCTTGGGCTACGATCCGCTTCGTGACCGCGAACTCAACGCCATTGCCAAGGAGTGGATCGACAACTACGCCGCTGGATTCAGGGCGCAGTACGAGACCCATCGACGGCGCAGACAGAATGGCGGCAGCGCCCTGCACACCGCCGCGTAGCTGACCCGCTGCACCCCCCTACGCACTGCCTCCGGCAAAGACCTCGCGCAGAGCGTGCGCTGCGGGTTTGAGGTTCCCATCGTAGTCTATCACCGAGGTGTTCGCCGGGCAGGGGTAGCTGTCGTGCCCCATCCACACCACCACACCCCCGCAGCGTGGGAACCGCGCCTTGCACGACACCGCCATGGTGCGCAACGCTTCGGCTTGACGCTGCTGGGCCCATGTCACGTACTCCTCAAGCCCCGTCGGCTCACGTCCCTGCTCAGTCACGAACCGTTCCGACTCCAGCCACCAGGGCGCCCGGTGCCAGTAGGGGTTACGGTTGTCCGCTGGCATGAGCGGCTGCCCGCCCGCGTACTTCTCCAGGAACTCCGTACCGCACGGTCCAGGCGCGCCGCACTCGGTATGGATCAGGCCGTCGTGATCACGCCAGAACGCTTTCCACTCCTCCAGACCCCCTTCCACCTTCCATGGTCCGTGCACGTCCCAGTGTACTCCCGTGCCGAACTCCTCCCGGGTCGCAAAGAAGCGGGGGCCGGACGGTGAAGTCGGCACGAAGCGGGCCATCGAGGTGAGGGCACGGACCACGTTCCCGAACGTACTCAGGAGACGATGGTCGCGGCCGAGCGGCTTCTGGTACTTCCCCCGTCTGCCATCACGGTCATCACACAGCTCGTTGCCGCCGCACCACACCGCCACGCACGCATGGTGTCGGCATCGCGCCACATATGACACAGCTATGTCAGAGAGTTCGGCGATACTCCTGCTGTCATCGGGCGCATAGTTGTCGAGTCCCGAAGAGGACAGGGGGAACTCCTGCCACACGAGCATGCCAAGCTCATCGCAGATGTCGAAGAACGCCTGCTTCGGCATGTGCGCTCCACCCCACACGCGCAGCAGGTTGACCCCCATGTCGCGGTACGACTCGAGACGCTGCCGGTACAGCTTGGGGCACTCCTGGGCGAACAACGCGCGCACCGGGGTCCAGTTCACGCCCTGGAGAAACACGGGGGTGCCGTTCACGACACACACCCATGGGTCTGCGCCCGCAGGCGCGCCTTCATTCGTTTGCCAGGTAACGGTGCGGAAGCCCACGTGCCTTGTCTGCCGGTCAAGCTCCTCGCCCTCCGAACCATGCACTGTCACCGACAACTCGTACAGCTCCTGGGCGCCCATACCATTGGGCCACCACGGCGCCACCTCCAGGCCCCGCCACTCGATTCCATGCGCGGCTGCGGCCGCACCGTCAACCTCCTCCTCGCGCACCACCGTGTCGCCCCGGCCGAGGCGCACGCGTACCCGCACGCCCTTCGCGCCCGGAACCCCCCCCGCCAGCCGTACCCGCCCGACGCCGCGCCCGACATCCCACGCCGTGTCGATACGTACGTCGCCGAGTTCGGCCCCAGCGACCGTTTCGAGCAACACACTGTCCCAGGGTCCTGTCTGCACCAGGCGCACAGTCCAGTCCCAGCCGTAGTTGAATCGTGCTTTCCAGTCAGCAATCCGCGAGGTCCATCCGAACTGCCCCAGCCATCGCGGCGGCACTTCGAACAGGATCTGCAGCGTGTTGCCGGAGTCCTTGAGATGCGGAGTCAGCTCCACCGCGTGCGGCACGAACCCGTTGGAGACGTTGGAGATGGTGTTGTTGGCGACGTGGAGGGTGTTG
>CAZJJT010000620.1:0-3066 GCA_964546395.1 uncultured Fibrobacterota bacterium | reverse complement strand
ACGCCAGGTAAGGAGACGGTGACCGTGTACAAGATCCAGACGCTGAACAAGATATCCGCGGCGGGGCTCGAGTTGTTCCCGCGCGAGGAATACGAGATTGCCTCCGAAATACTCAACCCCGACGCAATCATCGTGCGCAGTGCGAAGATGCACGACATGGAGATCCCGGCGACGGTGAGGGCAATTGCGCGGGCCGGCGCCGGTGTCAACAATATCCCCGTGGAGGCCTGTGCAGGGCGCGGCGTAGTGGTGTTCAACACGCCGGGCGCCAACGCAAACGGGGTGAAAGAGCTGGTGCTCGCCGGCCTGCTGCTGTCATCGCGGCGGATTGTGGACGGCATCGTGTGGGCGCGCGGCAAGAAGGGCGGGGGCGGGGATGTGCCTGCCCTGGTGGAGAAGGAGAAATCGAAATTCGAGGGGCCCGAGATTAAGGGTAAGAAACTCGGGGTGATCGGCCTCGGGGCGATAGGCGTGATGGTGGCGAATGACGCGGAGTCGCTGGGTATGGAGGTGGTGGGGTTCGACCCGTTCATCTCGGTCGAGGCAGCCTGGGGGTTGTCGCGGACGATACGCAGGGCGCGAACGCTGGAGGCGCTGCTGGCGGAGGTGGACTATGTGACGCTGCATGCGCCGCTCAGCGACAAGACGAAGGGCATGCTGGGCGGGGAGCGGTTCTCGCTGATGAAAAAGGGTATGCGGGTGCTGAACTTCGCGCGTGGCGGGCTGGTGAACAACCAGGACATGAAGAAGGCGCTGACGGACGGGACCGTTGCGGTGTACGTGACCGATTTCCCCGAAGACGATCTGCTCGATCTGCCGGGAGTGATCCCGGTCCCGCACCTGGGCGCATCCACACCGGAGTCGGAGGAGAACTGCGCACGCATGGCGGCCAGCCAGACTCGCGACTACCTCGAGCACGGCAATACGAAGAACAGCGTGAACTTCCCGGACTGCGAGATGCCGTGGTCGGGCACACGTCGACTGCTCGTGGCCAACCGCAACGTGCCCAACATGGTGGGTCAGATCACCACGGTGCTGGCTGCGGCAAAGATCAACATCAACGACATGCTCAACCGCAGCCGGGGCGACTACGCGTACAACATCATCGACGTCGACAATGGGATCGACGAGGCGACGGTCGCGAAGATCCGGGCGATAGAGGGTGTGGTGATGACCCGCGTGATTGACGCGCGGTGACGGGTGGCAGGGAGCGGTCTCTCACAGAGGCACGGTGCCTCCGTGAGTACCCGAGCTTGCTGAAGCCCGAACCTAGGTCTCGGACTCGAGATGCCCCTGGCTCTTGTCGTCGAGAGCGGATGAATCGGGAATCTCGAAGCGCATCCCGTCGACATCGGTCATGAGTATGCGGTTCCCGGGCAGCTTGCGGATGTCGGAGCGGTCCTTGATGTGCACGGTGCGCGGGCCCCGCTCGGTGCGCATTTCCCATGACGAGACACCATGACGGGATTTCACCGCGGTAATCGCGAGTATGCGGGTGCACAGGTACTCCAGCTTCAAGGCTTCCCTGAGCGCGCTGCGCGAGGAGGGTTGCAGTTCACCGACATCGGTGATCAGCCCTATCTCTTTGCCGTCACTGTCGAGAAGAAACACGCATGACTCGGGAGCGGTGAGCGGGAACGCACGCACCGGTTTCACCTGCTTCCAGCTCTGCTCGCCCACGCGAAGCGCGAGGCGGTGGTACGGGTCGTGGTTGAGTTCGACGGTGTCCGGCGCAAGCTGCGTCAGTTCGTTCTGGGTCCCGGTTGTCATGATCAGCCTCCCACGGCCACTATCTGAGATGTTTGTGTCTGTATGTCGACGAGCCGCTTGAACACGCCGTCCTCTCTTGCCAGCAGTTCCTCGTGCGTGCCTGTCTCCGCTACTTCGCCGTTCTCCAGCACCACCAGGCGGTCGGCGTTGCGAAGGGTGGAGAAGCGGTGCGCGATGGCGAATGTCGTACGCCCTTCCACCAACCGCTCGATTGCCTGCTGAATAGCGGCCTCGGTTTCGGTATCGACACTTGAGGTGGCCTCATCGAGGATCAAGATGCGCGGGTTCTTGAGGATGGCGCGGGCGATGGCGATGCGCTGGCGCTCGCCCCCCGAGAGACGCTGGCCCCGCTCACCCACCATGGAGTCGTAGCCGTCGGGGAACGCCAGGATGAATTCGTGCGCGTTCGCCGCCCGGGCTGCTTCCATGATCTCCTCGCGCGTGGCATCGGGTCGACCGTAGGTGATATTGTCGGCGATGGTGCCGTGGAACAGGAACGGCTCCTGCAGTACCACCCCGATTTGGCGATGGAGGCTGTCGATGGTTACCGATCGCACGTCGTGGCCATCCACCTCAATGGCCCCATCGTCGGCGTCGTAGAACCGGCACAACAGGTTGATAGTGGTGCTCTTACCAGCGCCGCTCGGGCCCACCAGTCCGATCATCTCGCCCGGCTTGGCAGTGAACGTGACATTCTTCAGCACCGGCTCATCCGGATTGTACCCGAAGGTCACATTGCGGAACGTCACCTCCCCCTCCACGCGCGGCAGATCGGTACTGTCTGCCGGGTCACACACCGTCGGGGTGGCATCCAGCACGTCGAACACCCGCTGCGCGGCGGTGGTCGCGTGCTCGATACGGTTGCTGAACCGGCTGAGGTTGTTGAGCGGACCGTAGAAACGCCAGAGGTAGCTGATGAAGGCGATCAGCGTGCCCACGGTGACGTCCTTGCCGGTAATGACCCGGTATCCACCCCAACTCCACACCATGATGAAGCCGAGGGACGTGATGAAGTGGGTGAAGGGCCAGAAGGCGGCGAAGGTCCGAGAGGTGCGCACACCGGCATCCATGAACATCTTGCTGCGCTCGGTGAAGCGGTCGGCTTCATACTTCTCGCGGGCGAACGCTTTCACCACGCGTACCCCGGGCACCACGTTTGACAGCAACTCGGTCAGTGCGGCACGCCGTCGCCACAGCGCGTGGAACAACCGGTGGACCCGACGCATGAACCAGAAAGTGAGTGCGAACACGAACGGCGCGGGGAGCAGCGTGATGAGGGTCAGTTGCCAGTTCATG
>CAZJJT010000619.1:0-3069 GCA_964546395.1 uncultured Fibrobacterota bacterium | reverse complement strand
CCGGGCTGTTCCTCGCCGGCGAAATCCTCGACGTCGACGGGTTCACGGGTGGATTCAATCTCCAGGCGGCCTGGACCACGGGGTTCATCGCCGGCACTGAGGCGGCGAAGAGTGTCTGCCCCGAGGGATAGTGATGGCTGTGGGTGCTTCGCCGGGAAGTGATACACGCTCCCCCGATACTCTCCCGCTCAGGCTCAGCCCCAGGGATTGCTCTGGTGCTGTACGCGTGCCCGTTGCCCCGGTGCCGCCGTGGCCCGGACAATATGGACTGGAGCCGGCGCTACGGGGCGTCATGGCCGCGCAGCGCCTCGTCCATCGCACGCGCAAGCTCTTCGCGCCTGAACGGCTTCTGTACGAATGCCACCGCACCATCGTCGAGGAGTTTCTGCGCAGCCCCGTCCCTGCTGAAGCCTGACGCAATAACAACCTTCGCCGAGGGTGCTATCGCACGCATTCGGGCAAAGGCTTCCGGGCCCGCCATCACCGGCATCGCAAGGTCGAGGATCACCAGATCTATCGAATCGTGCTCGCGTCCGAATACCTCCACTGCCTCCTTGCCGTTACGTGCCCCGACCGCCTCGTGCCCGAGCTTGCGCAGCAGCGAGAGTGCCATCTCCAGTACCAGGTACTCATCGTCGACGACCAGCACTCGGCGGCTTGGGCCGTTGCCTGCCCTCGTGGATTGCTTGACCGTCTGCTCAGCCGGTGGCTCCTTGTGCAGCGGCAGGTACAGGGTGAAGGTGGATCCCCTTGTCAGCGAGCTTTCGACCACCACTGCTCCATGGTGGTTCTTCACCGTCCCGTACACGGCGGCGAGCCCCATGCCGGTGCCCTTGCCGGGAGCCTTGGTTGTGAAGAACGGCTCAAAGATACGGCGGAGGTCCGCCTGGGCGATACCCGCTCCGGTGTCACCCACCGACAGGCGCACGAAGTCTCCTGGGAGCACGTCAAACGGCTGCTCACGGCACCACTCATCGTCACGGTGCACGATGTCGGTGGCGAAGGTCAACACGCCACCGTTACTCATGGCATCACACGCGTTGAGCGCCAGATTCAGCAGCGCGTTCTGTATCTGGGTCGGGTCGCCAAGCGTGCAGGGCGGGTCGGCGTTGAGGTGCTGGTGGATCTCTATGCGCTTGTCGATGCTGTGCCGCAACAACGAGACCACCTCCACTACGAGGCGGTGCACATCGATGTCGGTCGCGAGGAATTTGCCCTTGCGGGCGAACGCCAGGAGTTTGCTGGTAAGGTCGGCCGCGCGCCTTGCTGCTACCATGATGTTGTCGGCGTAGTGGGCAAGTTCAGCGTTCCCGGAGGCCTCATACCGAAGCAGTTCGGCAAATCCGACAATTCCGGTGAGCTGGTTGTTAAAGTCGTGTGCCACGCCACCGGCGAGCTGCCCGACCGCCTCCATCTTCTCGGACTGCCTGAGCCGCTCCTGGAGCTGGTGGGTCTCGGTAACATCGAACAGCGCACCTTGGAGCATCGCAGCACCGGTGGTTGCGTCCACCACTCTCTGGCCTATGTCGCGCATCCACACAATGCTGCCGTCCGCATGACGGATGCGGTACTCGCGGTGGGCCACCAGACCCGGCTCCGAACGGAGTCTCTCCGCGGATGCCGTCACCTGTGGCAGGTCCTCCTCGTGGATGAGGCTGTTCCAGCGAAGTTCCCCTGAGAGAAACCTCTCGGGCGGGTACCCGGTTATGTCCTCAATCGCACCCTCGAACAGCAACGGTTCGAGAGTGTCGGCGTCCGCTTCGTATGCGATGCCTCGGAAGTTGGTGACGAAGCTCCGGTACCTGCGTTCGCTCTCGGCCAGCTGTCGCTGCCGTCTCTTCTCGAGGAGGTCGCGGTGAAGCGAGAACACCATCGAGAGCACGGCCCCGAACGCCGACATGGCAAATGGCGTAGCCAGGTGCGAGGTGACTTCCGGCGGGGCATCGACCAGCAGCGGGAGGGTGGCCAGGAGCGACAGCACGAGGCCGGCATACACCACCGCCTCCCAGGTGCTGAGGAGGATGGTGGCCAGCATGATGCCGAGGGCCAGGTAGCTCAGGCTGTGGACACTGTGCACGGTCGGTGTCCCAATGAACATGCTGAACAGCACCGCAGGAAACATCAGGCAGGTGATCGCTGCGGCAACCCGGTAGGAGAGAAACCGGTTGATCGAGTATGCAGTGGCCAGGACGACATAGCCGTACCATGGCACGTGGTAGCCGGGGAGCGTCAGCGACTGGTAGATGTCAACGACACCGAAGCCCAGTGTGAACGTGACGAGCATTGCCGCCAGCAGACGGGCGTTCAGGCGCGCGCGGAGATCGGTGGCAGACGCGGCATTCGCGCTGACCGCGTTCCACAGGCGGTGCCACGTGGCAAGGTGCACTGAGGACGGCGTGGGTGTGTCCATGTGTCGGGCGCACCGGCCAGGTGGCCATGTGCCCTTTCCAGTATGCCCTGCCGCACGTCGCGATGTCAATAGCGGCGCGGTTCAGGCCGGCTCCCACAGGTGCACGTAGCGCTCTTCGGTCCACCCGTGACTCATGATCCCGACACGCCCCCTGGCCAGGCGAATCGGTTTCACCCCGTCGTGGTGCTCGAAGCGGCTGTCGAGTGCAAACCGTTTCCACGACAGCCCGCGCCGAGCGGCCTTCCTGTAGACGAAGAGCCCGCACCGGCTGCGGTAGGGCCTGAACGGATAGTGCTCGCCTGCCACTATCTCGACTTCCCCGTCACCGTCGATATCGATGGCGCAGAGCGAATGCGGACAGAGCAGCTTGTCGATGACATGCATGGTCCATGCGCCACCGACAGAACCCGGATTCTCGCACCACACCAGGCGCGAAAAGGGGACCTCACGGTTCGGGTAGTCGAGCAGCTCCTCGCCCAGCACGATGTCGGGCAGTCCGTTGCCATTGACATCGGCCACTGCCACACGCGCCACCTTGAGTCCCGGTGCAATTTCTCGGGGGACGCAGCCCTCTGCAGTGCATTTCAGCAGCCACGGGCCCGCCACGAACTCCGTTTCTCCGTCACCGTCGATATCGACTGCCCCGAACTCTTCGCCGT
>CAZJJT010000618.1:0-3071 GCA_964546395.1 uncultured Fibrobacterota bacterium | reverse complement strand
CACTGCGCCCGATCTTGTGATTTCGGGTGCGGACGGCGGGCCGCAGGATGAGCATGAGCTGGCTGCGCTGCAACAGTTGGGCATGACACTGGGTGCACCGACACCACTGCTGTTTACCAAGCCGCTGTGTGGCGAGACATTTGCGGTAGGCGGCATGCTGTCGCTTGCGGTTGCATGGGACATCCTGGAACGGCAGACGGCATACCCGCCATATCAGCTTCACGAGTCACTTCGTGCGCACTTCCGCAGCAACTGCGAACCGTCGCAGACCAGGGCAGTCCTGGTGCTTGCTGCCAGCCGTGAGGGGGAGATAGCGGCAGGGGTGGTACGCAGGGGCTGAGTCGGGCAGCGATACCGCGCGGGTGCCCCCCAGCGCACTGCGCACACAGCGTCGCCTCCCCGGGGGCTACCCCGCCGAAGGCCCCCACAGAGTGCGCCAGCGGTAGAAGCTTGTCGGCGAACCTTGTATTTTGTCTGCTTCGCAGTTGTCCTCCCCGCACTCCACTCGGCATGGAGACCCTCCGTGAAAGAGAAAGACGTAACATTCCGCTACGACGATCACCAGATCGTGTACATAGTGGAGAAGGAAGACGGGTCGTACGGGCCGGTGCAGGCTGGCTCGTACATGTTCGAGACATACGGCGACGATTTCCGCGAGAAGTTGCAGTACTGGTCGAAGCAGAATCTGGAGGACCTCGCCAGCGGGGCAGTCAGCCCCGTGGGCTACCACATGCAGCGCCTTCACATGACCGCCGAGGACGTGGCTTCGCGGATCGGACTCGGCACCGGGAGAGTGAAGAAGCACATGAGCGTGGACGGGTTCGGGGGTGTGACGGTGTCACAGGCGCAGCGCTACGCCGACGTGTTCGGGGTGCCGCTCGCCGGCCTCTTCTGCGTAGTGGCGCAACCGCCGCACGGGCCCCGCGTAGTGCTGAAACCGACGAAGAACCCGCATGCCGTGGTCGCCACGATTGAGGGGAACGCATGAGCCGGATAGAGTTCAACCACCGGATGGCGGCGCACTGCGAGACGGGCACTATCTCGGGGCTTCTCGGCCACGCGGGGCTTGCGATGTCGGAGCCGATGGTGCTCGGGATTACCGGCGGGATATTCTTCGCCTATCTCAAGATTCGCTCGGTGCCGTTCCCCACGTTCGTCGTACGCTCGGCGCCCGGTTCGATCCTGCGCAACATGGCGAAGCGGGTGAAGGTCGGGTTCCATGTGATGAAGTTCGGCACAGCCGACAAGGCGCAGGCCGCGCTGGACTCGCTGCTCGATCAGGGCACCCCGGTCGCGGTGCAGGTCGACATGTTCCACATGGGCTATATCCCTGCCTATATGCGGGTACATTTCAACGGGCACTTCGTGACAATTACCGGTAAGGACGGGGACACGTACCGGGTGAGTGACTGCTACCACCACGTGCCTTCCGAGGTGAGCGATGCAGACCTGCGCAGAGCGCGGTTCGCGCGCGGCGACCTGGCCCCGAAGGGCACGATGTTCTATGTCAAGGACGTGCCTTCGAGCCCCGCGCTGCACAAGCCGATTATCCAGGGACTTCGCAACTCCTGCGCCAACATGATCGGGCTCCCGGTGCCGTTCCTGGGGGTAAAGGGTATCCGCCTGTTCGCGCGCAAGCTCACCGAGTGGCCGTCGCTCACCCGCGACGAGGTGCAGTTGTCACACGAAGTAATGAGTATCAACGTCATCCTGGAGGAGCGCGGGACCGGTGGCGCCGGCTTCCGGTTCATGTTCGCCTCGTTTCTGCGCGAAGCGGCTTCGGTGCTCGCGAGCGACACGCTCCGCGACATGGGTGCGGAGATGATGGCGATTGGCGACCGGTGGCGCGAGCTGTCGGTGTTCGCCGCACGCATGGGCAAGGCCCGCGAGTTCTCGGCCGGGAAGTTCGGCGAACTGCAGAAACTCATTCTCGCCCGGGCCGACGAAGAGGAAACGTTCTTCCGCAGGCTCAAGGCAGTGACGAAGGGATTGAAATGACGGAAGCGACACCGGAACTGAAGCACGAGATAAAGGAACTGATTATCGAGGCGCTCAAGCTCCCCGATGTCACACCCGAGGACATCGATGATGCGGCTTCACTGTTCGAGGGCGACAATTCGCTGCAGATCGACTCGGTGGACGCGCTCGAGATCGTGATGGCCCTTCAGCGCAAGTACGGCGTGCGTATCGACGACAAGAACCCGGGACGGTTCATCATCAAGTCGGTGGATACGATTGCGGACTTCGTGGCGAAGGAGCGCGCCGTTTCCTAGCTGAACATGTTGCTGCGGAACTCGTCCCAGCTCGGCCCCACCATCTCCGGCACCATCTGCGTGATATCGTCGTAGATCGCCTTGATATCGCCGAGTTCTACGTGCGAGCGGAGCACGTGCATGAAACGCTCGACCTGGTCGGGCGCGTAGTTCTTGTTGCGCTGCAGGCGGATCTTGTCGAACGGGGTCGCCACCAGGTCCTCCTGCTCGGCCAGCAGCTCCTCGTGGAGCTTCTCGCCCTGGCGCAGCCCGACAAACACTATCTCGATATCTTCCCCCACGCGCAGGCCCGAGAGCCCGATCAGGTTGCGCGCCAGGTCGACGATCTTCACCGGCTCGCCCATGTCGAGCACGAACACCGCGTTGCTCTCGTTGAGCGAGCCGGCCTGCAGCACCAGCTGCACCGCTTCCGGAATCGACATGAAGAAGCGTCGCGCCTCGGCGTCGGTCACGGTTACCGGACCGCCCTCACGTATCTGCTTCTGGAACAGCGGGATCACGCTCCCGCTCGATCCGAGCACGTTGCCGAACCGCACACAGCAGAACCTCGTTGCCGAGGGGTGCCGCTCGAGCACCACCCGCTCCGCCAGGCGCTTGGAGATGCCCATGATTCCCCGCGGGTGGACCGCCTTGTCGGTGGAGATCATCACGAACTGTTTCACCCCGTGCCGCTCTGCTGCGCGCGCCAGTGCATGCGTGCCCAACACGTTGTTTTTGATACACGCCACGGGGTTCCACTCCATCAGGTGCACGTGCTTGTAGGCCGCCGCGTGCAGTACGATATCGACCGGAAACTCG
>CAZJJT010000617.1:0-3072 GCA_964546395.1 uncultured Fibrobacterota bacterium | reverse complement strand
CTGCTCTGTGGCGCCGGCGGCACCGGGCGGTTGTATGCCTCCGCCTCCCGGCGGTCATTTCATTTTCAAAAGGGGGAGCGCGCTATGAATATTAAGTTTGAGCTGCTGAGTAAGGGCGACATCGAGAAGGTGAACGAACTCGTGGGCGGGTTGATCGCCAAGACATACAAACTCGCTATCGACGACGCGGTCTCGCCGCGCATGCAAGCCGCCACCGACCCGGATATCATCGGTGGACTGATGTTCTCAAACCAGCGGGCCGAGAAGCTCGACGACCGCGAGCCGGAGCTGCTCGACGCCGGCCCCGGCAACGTCCGTGTCAAACAGCTTGCCCGGCGCGAGCGCCACGGCGTGGGCCCTGACGGCGAACCGCTGGCGAAGGGCAAGGCGATCCAGTACCGCGACGCGATATTCGAGGCGGTGCTGCACGGGTTCAGGACCGATCCCACGTTGACGGCATACGGTGAGGAGAACCGTGACTGGGGCGGCGCGTTCGCCGTGTACCGCGGACTTACCGAGGCGCTCCCCTATCCGCGGCTGTTCAACACTCCCATTTCCGAGGGCGCGATCGTCGGCTCGGCCGCCGGCTACGGCATGTGCGGCGGGCGGGTGATCGCCGAACTCATGTACTGCGATTTCCTGGGGCGCGCGGGCGACGAGGTGTTCAACCAGCTTGCCAAGTGGCAATCGATGAGTGCGGGCGTCATCCGCATGCCGGTCATCCTGCGCATCTCCGTGGGCGCCAAGTACGGCGCGCAGCATTCGCAGGACTGGACCAGCCTGTGCGCGCACGTACCCGGCCTCAAAGTGGTGTTCCCGGCCACGCCGTACGATGCGAAGGGGCTGATGCACTCGGCCCTCGTAGGCACCGACCCGGTCGTGTTCTTCGAATCGCAGCGCCTGTACGATACGGCCGAGTTGTTCCACGAGGGAGGAGTACCTGAGGGGGTGTACGAGATACCCATTGGCGAACCCGACATTAAGCGCACCGGCAAAGACATCACGATTGTGACGGCCGGCGCGACGCTCTACACTGCGCTGAAAGCGGCTGACATCCTGAAGGAGAAGTACGGCATGGAAGCGGAGCTGGTTGACCTGCGCTCGCTCGTGCCGCTCAACTACGAGCCGATCGTGGCATCGGTGAAGAAGACCGGGAGAGTGCTGCTCTCGAGTGATGCCTGTCAGCGCAACTCGTATCTCAACGACGTGGCCGCGAATATCACCGAACTGGCGTTCGATGCGCTGGATGCGCCGCCGGTGATCGTTGGTTCGCGCAACTGGATCACACCGGCGGCCGAACTCGAAAAAGCGTTCTTCCCACAGCCCGAGTGGCTCCTGGACGCGATTCACGAAAAGATCGTGCCGCTGCCCGGCCATCAGCCGACCACCAACCAGACTGAGCTGGAACGGATACGACTGCAGAAGATGGGCGTGTAGGCCAGCGTGGACAAGCGGCCGAACGTCCTGGTCATCCTGACCGACCAGCAGCGACGGGACTCGCTGGGGTGCTACGGCAACACGGTGTGCCGCACGCCCAACCTCGACCGTCTTGCCGCAGCCGGCACCCGCTTTGACCGCAACTACGTTGCCAACCCCATCTGCATGCCCAACCGCCTGAGCCTGTTCACCGGTCAGCATATCCACAACCACGGTCTGTGGACAAACGGCCTGCTCATCACACCGCGCCGCACCATCGCCGATCACTTCGCGCACGCCGGCTACCAGACTGCATCGTTCGGCAAGATCCACTTCACGCCGTTCGGCGGTGAGGCAGGCAACCGCGAGTCCCAGGCGTTCTGGCGCGGAGAGAATGCCGACACGAATTGGCAGGGACCCTACTGGGGGTTTGAGCACGTCGAGCTCACCATCGGCCACACCGCTCCCATTGCACACTACGGACAGTGGTTCGCCGAGCATGGCGGCACTGACCAGATGCTGATCCGCAACAAGCTGAGCACTCACAACGACTGCGTGACTCGGCCGATACCGCCCGAGTTGCACGACTCGGCGTTCGTGGCAGACCGCGTGGTGCAGTTTCTCTCGGGCGCTGAAGGTTCGGGACGCGACCCGTCACGTCCGTTCCTTGCCGTGGCAAGTTTCCCCGACCCGCATCACCCCTTTGACCCGCCCGAGAGCATCGCCGCCGATTACCCACTCGACTGTGCGCTGCCACCTGTCGGCGGCGCTGAGGACCTCGCGACCAGGCCCGTGCACTACCGTCAACACTTCGAGGGGCGCTGGCACCGCGGCGGGGTGCGCACCGACGGAGGCCGGTCGGAGGGAACCGACGAGCAGCACCGCCGCGAACGCACCAGCCTCACGTACGGCATGGTGCACCTGATCGACCGCAACGTGGGACTCATCATGCAGGCGCTCGAGTCGCGGGGACTGATGGAGAACACGGTGGTCGTCTTCACGTCCGACCACGGGGAACTGCTTGGCGACCACGGCTTGTGGGCCAAGGGTCCGTTCTTCTACGAGGGCCTCATCAATACCCCGCTGATCATGGCTGGTGCAGCCACCCCCAAGGGGGTTGTGTCGCAGGCCCTGTTCTCCGACGTTGATCTGGCGCCGACACTGTGTGAACTCTCGGGTGTTGAGATCCCGGGGTCGGTGGACGGGCTGTCGCAGATGCCGGTGGTTCGCGGCGACAAGGACGCGGTTCGCGACTCATGCCTGGTGGAGTACCGCACGGGCTACGGCAGGCGCGACAACGATGCGGCAGTGCTGGTCACCCGGGATGAGAAATACGTGCGGTACACCACCGGCGAAGAGGAGTTCACCGACCAGGTGAGCGACCCCCAGGAGCGCACGAACCTTGCGAACCAGCAGAGCCACACCTCGCGGATCGCCGCTGCCCGCGCACGCCTCCTCGACAGTGTTCTCACTGCTGCCCCGCATGCAGGCACGCAGATCTCACACGCGTAGCTGCTCCCCTACCTGGCCGTCTTTCTGGTACGCAGAGCATCACCGGCCTGCTCCTCCGCCACCCTCAGGCCGCTTCCCGGCCGCAGACCGCGCATGCCTGCTCCACTGCCAGCACTCGCATCAACACGGCCGTCCAGCGTGTAC
>CAZJJT010000616.1:0-3075 GCA_964546395.1 uncultured Fibrobacterota bacterium | reverse complement strand
ATGTGGGCAATCGCGCTGTCGATGTTTGTCATGGGCAACATCGGGTTCTCCGGTGCCAACCTGTTCTACGACTCGCTGCTGCCGTGCGTTGCTCCGCGCGAACGCATGGACATGGTGTCATCGTCGGGCTATGCCCTCGGCTATCTCGGATGCTTCCTGCTGTACGTGTGCAACTGCGCCATGGTTGTCAAACCGCAGTGGTTCGGGTTCGCTGACAAGGCAGCGGCCACCAGGGCTGCGTTCGTCACGGTTTCGGTGTGGTGGCTGGTATTCTCAATCCCGCTCATGCTGTTTGTGCAGGAGCCGGCCGGCGGGGACCGACGGCGGCTGGGTGAAGTGGTTGGCAAAGGGCTGAGACAGCTGGGGCTCACCGCCCGCGATATCTTCCGGCATCGGCACCTCTGGGTCTTTCTGGTGGCCTACTGGCTCTACATCGACGGTGTGGACACGTTCATTCGTGCCGCCGCCGACCTGGGTCTGTCGATTGGCCTCGAGGACACCGGGTTGCTCATCTCGCTCGCCATCGTCAACTTCGTGGCGTTCCCGTTCGCGTACCTGTTCGGTCTTGCCGCGGCGCGTATCGGTACGCGCAACGCGCTGCTGGCGGGGCTGCTCATGTACCTCTTCGTCACCCTGGTTGGCCCGCTGGTGGTCAGCACGCCGGTCCAGTTCGGGCTCTTCGCAGCGCTCTCGGCTATGCCCCTGGGCGCCTTGCAGGCCCTGAGTCGCTCGTACTGGGCGAGGATGATCCCGGCGGAGAGGGCCGCCGAGTACTTCGGGTTCTACAGCCTGATGGGGAAGTTCTCGGTGGTGTTCGGACCTGCCCTGGTGGCCGCGGTGGCGGCGGCGGTACGCGTGTCGGGCGGCGACTCCGCTCTGGCCGCCCGCCTGGGGTTCGCGTCCCTGAGCGTCTTCTTTGTCGCGGGTGCCGTCATCCTCCTGCGGCTGCCGGAGGCGCCGGTCCAATGAGCCGTCGCCGCGGTGACACCGAAACCAACTACGAGGTGCGCTCGCACGACGCGCGCATGGGCGTGGAGGAGTACAACCGTCTTCCGCGCAACCCCCTCTACGTGGTCCTCGACAATCTGCGGAGCGCGTTCAACGTGGGGGCCGTATTCCGACTCTGTGACGCGCTCAGGGCCACCGGCCTGTTTCTCTGCGGCTACACCGCACATCCGCCCCATCTCAAGCTCGCCAAGACTTCGCTCGGCACGGTGGACTATGTCCCGTGGAAACACTTCGGTGACACGCTCGAGGCGGTTGCGTGGCTCAGGGAGCGGCACATCCCCGTGTGGGGGGCCGAAACCTGCTCGCACGCCGTGCGGTTCGACCGCGCGCGGTGGCCTGCCGCCGTGGCGATTGTGCTCGGGAACGAAGCGCTCGGCGTGAGCCGGGAGGTGCTGGACAGCTGTGACCGGGTGGTGGAGATCCCCCAGTTCGGGTACAAGAACTCGCTCAACGTAGCCGCCGCGTGTGCCGTACTCGGGTTCCGGTTCGTGGAGAAACGCGGGATCGCAAAGGAAACGGCCCCCCTGCGCGAGGCAGGGGGGCCGTGATGCCGGTGCGTGCGGCACGGGCTACTTGTCCTTCGCGCGGCGCTCGTCGCGCATGCGCTTGCGCTTCGCGGCGTTCAGCTTGCGCTTGCGCTCGGCACTCGGTTTCTCGAAATGCCGGTACTTCTTGACATCCGACAGGATGCCGGTACGCTCGCAGGTCTTGGAGAAACGGCGCAGGGCCTTCTCGAAAGTCTCGCTGTCACGGACTGTGATACCGTTCATAGTACGTTCTCACCACCTTCCGCAACGGCTGAAGGTTCTTGTACGCAGAGACAACGAAATATAGATTCCCCCAGGCCCCACGGCAACATGCAGATGCGCCCCGCACGGACCGCCAGACCATGACCGCATTCGCCCTCGACACGTTCCTCGACCGGATCCCCGCGGCGCTCCGTGGCGCGCGGGTCGGTCTGTTGTGTCACGCAGCTTCGGTTACCTCACGCCTGACGCACGCGGTGGACGAGATGGCGCGGCACAGGGATATCGTCCTCGGCGCCATCTTCGGTCCGCAGCACGGTCTGTTCGGCCAGACCCAGGACAACATGGTCGAGTGGGAGGGCGGGTTCGTGCATCCCGAGTACCAGGTCCCGGTCTATAGTCTCTACGGTACCACGCGCAGGCCCACGAAGGCCATGCTCGAGCAGTTGGACGCGTTCGTGGTGGACCTGCAGGATGTCGGTGCACGACCGTACACGTACGTATGGACGCTGAAACACTGCATGGAAGCGTGCGCGGAGCAGGGGATACCGCTCTGGGTGCTCGACCGTCCCAACCCGATTGCGGCGCTGGCGTTCGACGGCCCACTGCTTGAGCCGCGGTTCTTCTCATTTGTGGGCGGCGCGGTCATGCCGCTGTGCCACCGCATGAGCATGGCTGAGATGGCGCGCCTGATACGGGAGCAGCACGTCCCCTCCGTCGATCTGCACTGGCTCACCACGCCTGGCTGGTGGCGCAATTCGCTCTGGCCCGAAACCGGGCTCCCATGGGTGCTTCCCTCGCCCAACATGCCGACAGTCGACACCGCGCTGGTGTATCCCGGCATGGTGCTGCTGGAGGCCACAAACCTTTCGGAGGGCAGAGGCACCTCGCGGCCATTCGAGCTGTTCGGTGCGCCCTACCTTGACAGATACGAGTTCGCCGATGCGCTGGCCGAACCGTGCCTGCGCGGTGCGCTGCTGCGCGAGCACGGGTTCATTCCGACATTCAACAAGTGGCACGGCGAGTTCTGCACCGGGTGGCAGGTCCATGTGACCGACCCGCGTGCATTTGCCCCGGTCACGTTTGCGGTGGGCGTGCTCTCGGCCGCCTGCCGCGCGCACAGCGGGTTCGCCTGGAAAGACCCGCCGTACGAGTATGAGCACGAGAAGATGCCGATCGACATCCTGGCCGGCAGCGAGGAGCTTCGCGGGCAGGTTGAGCAGGGCGAGGGTATCGGGACGGTCCGCGAGTCGTGGGAGCAGGGGTGGCGGGTGTTTGCGCCCGTGCTCGAGAGCGTATCGCTCTATCCCGAGGAGCGGCC
>CAZJJT010000615.1:0-3078 GCA_964546395.1 uncultured Fibrobacterota bacterium | reverse complement strand
CCGGCGTCCGGGAGCAGGATCACCATCGACAGCTCCCGGCCATCGTACAGCAGCTCGACCGCCTGGTAGCCCGGCCCGGCCGCGTAGCCGTAGTCCGCCGTCTGGTGCATCATCGCCGCGTCCACCGTCGTCCCATCGAGCAAGTAGAACGGTGCATCGTGCGTCGCCGACTTGCTGAATTGCTCGAGCCAGGCTGCGTTGAAGTAGATCGCATTGGTCAGCACCAGCCGCGTCGACGAGTCGACGGCGCCCGGCGGGACCAGATCCTTGATGCGGCCCTCAGTCTGCTTGTCCACCCAATCGTTGATCGTGACCCGCGCCGGCTCCGGCGCGCCTGCGAAGTCCATCAGCCGCAGCCCGGCGCCGTAGTCCTCGGCCAAGGTGTCGAGGTAGGCGTCGAGGAAGGCATAGTCCTGCTGACCCCAGATGGCGTTGACCACGTTCAGCCGGAACCCCTGCTCGTCCTTTCCTGCCGCCCCCTCCCCGCGGCTGGCCAGCGCCAGATCCACCCGATTGAACGCCGGATGCAGCCGCTCCTGGGGCAGGGTGAAGTGCAACGTCTGCGCCATCTCCTGCTCCGTCTCGCCGCGCGCACCCGCGTACGTCATCGCCAGCGCGACGGAGATGCTATAGGGAGAGAAGAAGAGGTTGCCGCCCCGAGCGCGCAGCGCCTGGTACAGGGCGAACGCGAACGCCCGGTTGCCGGATGCCAGACCGGCAACCTCGGCATCGGTCGCATCGGGCGCAGTGATGCGCTCCTTCGCGGACCGCGCGCTGCTAACCTGCACACCCGGCGTGCAGCCCACGGCGCTCAGAACGACCATTGCCACCAGAAAGCTCACCCACACCCTGCGCATCGCTCCACCTCCGTCACAGTTACCTTGCCGCCCGGATTCTGCCGGCTCGATCCTATGCACCATGAGTATACTCCCGACTGCCGACGCAGCCCAGTACGGACGAGGCAGAAGTCTCCACATCGTAGCACATTTGCAGCCAAACGGCGCGAGCATTTGCCCCGCGCTGCCATTCGTGCTACACTTTCGCCATAGTAGAGTTCGGACCCCCTGCCTGCCCGCCGGGCAATCCGGGGATCTGAACCACAGCGAAACCGGCGCGTTCAGCGCGCGACCGGCCCAACACTCAGAGGAGAGCTACTATGTGGAAAAGACGACTCTGGCACAGCCTCGTGACCGTCCTCTTCATCGCCGTCCTTCTGTTGGCGTCCCAGTGGCAGCCCCAGCCGGCGCGGGCCGCTGACCCGGACCCATCAGACTTCGCGCCGGGCGAGATCCTGGTCAAGTTCATCGCCGCAACCGCATCCACCCCGGTGGATGCCGCCCGTGCCGTGGGCGCCACCCGGGTCCGCACGCTCTACGGGACCGACGTCGAGCTGTGGCGCGTGCCCGTCGGCGAGGAACTGACCACCATCGCGCGGCTGAACGCCCGCCGAGATGTGGCCTACGCCGAGGTGAACGGCATCACCACCGTCTTCGGCGCGCCGGACGACACCTACTACGGCTACCAGTGGGCTCATTCCAAGATCGGCTCGCCGGCCGCCTGGGACGTCTCAACCGGGAGCAGCGCGTTCACCATTGCCATCATCGATACTGGCATCGACGAGACTCATCCCGACCTGGCCTCCAAGATCGTCGCCGGCTACGACTTCGTCGACAACGACTCCAACCCCCACGACACCAACGGTCACGGCACGCACGTGGCCGGCATCGCCGCGGCGCTCACCAACAACGCCAGGGGCGTCGCTGGGATGGACTGGTATGCTCGCATCATGCCGATCCGAGTCTTGGGCTACACCGGGTCCGGCTACACCAGTGATATCACCGCAGGCATCCTATGGGCCGCGAACCACGGAGCGGACGTGATCAACCTCAGCTTGGGTGGCAAGACCTACTCCCAGGCGATGCAGGACGCCATCAATGCGGCCCACGCGGCGAGGGTGCTGGTCGTGGCTGCTATGGGCAACTGCCGGTACGCGAGCTCCTCGTGCGGCACGACCCCCAACCCCACATCCTACCCAGCCGCGATGACGAATGTGTTTGCCGTCGCTGCCACGGCCTCGGATGATCTCTACGCCAACTACTCGCAGTTCGGTTCACACTGCGACATCGCCGCCCCGGGCGGCGAGATGAGCTACTACGGCGACCCAGGCGGGATTCTCAGCACCATGCCGAGCTACAGCGTCTATCTGACCACCGTCGAAGGATTCGGCCAGAACTATGACCGCCTTCAAGGAACGTCGATGGCAGCGCCCCTCGTCTCCGGATTAGCAGCGCTTGTGTGGAGCGAGAACCCCGCGATGTCGCCCGACCAGGTGCAGGCGATCATCGAGGACACGGCCGTGGAGCGTGGGACGCCGGGGTGGGATGTCGACCACGGCCACGGGCGCATCAACGCCGCCGCGGCCATGCTGGCTGCGAACGCGCACAAACCGGTCATGGACCTGAAAGTGACGAACGCCGTCACATCCACGGGGGTGCTCACCGCGACCCTGGGTTGGACCCCGCCGGTGACTGCCATGACCATCACCCTGCGCTGGGATGACAGCCCCATCACCGAGGCCAACTGGTCCGCGGCTAATCCCTTCGCGGGCCCGCTGCCGGGCAACGCGAGCAGCCGCACCAAGCCTGTTCCGTATACCGGGGGCTGGGCCTACTTCGCGCTCAAATCTCAGACCGCCGATGGCACGTGGTCACCGCTCTCGGTCATCGCCTTCTGGCCGTCTCGCGAGACCTACATCCCAATGGTTACGCGCAACTGAGAGTCACGGCCTGCGCCGTCACAGGAGCGCCGGGCATATCGCCCGGTGCTCCATCCGTGCAGGCCCCACCCTAACCACGCCCAATAGCGCTTTGCGCGCAGAGCTTGCCGATGCGCTTCGCCAGCGCCATGATCGTGAGCATGGGCGGCTTGCCCGGCGCACGAGGCAGAAGTGTCGCGTCGGCCACGAACAGATTGGCCGGAAGCCGCTCGTCGTGGAGCGTTTCAGCCTGTCGTGGGGTCAGAGGCAGCGCGCCGCCCGGATGCCCGGCGCTGAATGTTCCCAGGAACAAACTATCTTCG
>CAZJJT010000614.1:0-3078 GCA_964546395.1 uncultured Fibrobacterota bacterium | reverse complement strand
GCATTGCGTCCCGAGGTCGTCGCTGAGGTAGGCGAGTTGTATCCCCGCATCGACATACTGTTGGGCCATGGCAAGCTGGAAATCCATTATCCCGTGGAGAAGCTCCTTGACCGCTTCGGGTTCGCTCAGCAGCAAGCACATCAGCTTCTCCATGCCCACCAGCATGTAGCTCTTCTCCCACAGCGTGTCGCGGTTGACTCCGGCCAGGAAAACGTCCGGGCTATGGTCCCACTGTCCCAAGCGTTGCCGCAGGGGTGCGACAAGACGTTCGTCGGCCGGGTCGGGCCACTGGTATGTCCTGAGCCCGCCGGGCAGGTTCGCCAGCGGGAACGCACGCGGGAACCCCATCACGCCCTCGTGCTCGCGTACCCACCCGGTGCCCCAGATATCGACCCACTGGGAACCGACGGGAAGGTGGTGGCCGCCACCTTCATAGCCTTCGTGGTTGCACCCCAGATACGCCAGCACGTAGTCGGGACACTGAGCCACGATACGCTCGGGGTGAGCGAACCGCACGGTCTCGAGTGCATTGGTCCTGGGATCCACGCTGTAATTATCCTTTCATATCGTATCATGTGGACTGAGCAACATAAATACTACTACAATCAGACTATTATATCATTGCACGAAAGTTACACATGATTATATATTTATACTGTCTATGATGCTATCACGCCGTCAGCCAATCATATTCCGTTCCAGCGGGGACGGGTTCGGTGAGCACCGCCCTGCGGGCTACCAGACGCCCTGGCGGGTGCTGCCGGCCACACTGATGGAGTGGTCGGAGGACGGTGTCTGGCGTGTGGATCAGGAGTTGGCCGAGTCACGCGATGTCCCTGCCAACTCGGTACTGGTGGTCCCTCCTCATGCCCGGCACCGGCTGACCAACCCTGGGCCGACCGGCCTGCGCACCAACTGGGTTCTGCTGTCATTCGAACTCGATTCCGGCCTTGATATCCTGGCTCACGCCGCGCTCCCTCGTGTTGTCGAGGGCGATGACGGTGCGCTGGTTCGGGACGCGCTGCGGGGGATCCGCGAACACCCAGAGGCCGAGGACATGCGGGATGTCGCCCGGCGGCACACGCGGCTTTTCCGGCTGCTCGAGCTGCTGATGAAGCTATCGTCGGTGCCTCTCTCACTCAGCGAGTTGCGTGGCGACCGGCTCTCCCCGGCGCTGGGGCTGCTGCGCACGCGCCTCCACGAGAAGATCGACCGGACACGGCTCGCCAGTGAGATTCACCTCTCCCCCACCCGCCTTCACTACGTGTTCAAGCAGCAGTGTGGGATGGCGCCGATGGGCTACGTAACGCGCGAACGTATCCGCATGGCCCAGCATCTGCTGACCGCCACCGACCTCTCCGCCAAGCAGGTGGCGTCGCGCTGCGGGTTTCAGACGCCCCAGTATTTCAGCCGGGTGTTCAGGCGACACACGGGCCAGACGCCACGGGCGTTTCGGACGGCGTTTGCGGGGGGAGCACACGATGCGCATTCCATGTGACTGCTGTCACGTCACCGCCCGGGCTTGCCCCCTACACTATCACAAGGAGGCACCATGAACACAGCTTCCCGGCATGCATCCGCAGCCATCCTGCTCGCACTGGCATGCGCGGCAGGGCCCGGTGCCGAGCCGGGCGACTATCTGCATGTGGGCCACGGTGCGAGCGGCTTCTCCGTGACATACACGCTGTTTCTCGACCCCGGGAGGCTGTTCGCGTGCGCACTGGTTCAGTTCGGTGCTCCGCCCGGCGCCGCACAGCGGTTACTCCAGCAACACGCAACCACCATGCCTTCGCCGCCGGTCCGTATCTCTGCCGGCGAGTCCGCTGGAGGTGTCATCGATCTTGTCCCCTGGCACTTGCTGGGCACACACGAACTCAGCCCGGCTGAGTACCGCTACACGCTCCGCTCGGGACGTCGCACGCTGCAGCGCAGCATTCCCCTGGTGCCGTGGTCAGGGATGGCGGTGCCGGGGCCGCTGACCGAATCGCTGCGCGAACGGTCGCTGTATCTCAGCATGCAGTAACCGTTTAGGTGCCCGGGAAGCAGCGCCCCCACCTTCCCCTGGAACTTCCCGCTTCCCGCAGTGTCTCACTGTGTGCCGGCATGAAACGCAGTGAGTCGTACACTTTCTTTCTGGGAGGCCCCACATGAGAACCGTTCCTGCAGCCCTGTATGCGGCGATTGTGCTCGCGCTGAGTGTCAACGCTGCAACCACCCGGTTCGGCGGCTACACGTTCGAGGCGTACGCGGTAACTGCTTCAGCAAAGCGTATGAGTGAGAGCCGTGAGTCGGGACGGCCGACTTTGTACGTGAACGAGGGTGAGGAGTACTCAATCGTGCTCCGCAACCCGCTCCCGGTCCGTGTCGGCGTGGCGCTCACCGTGGACGGGCTGAACTCGATTGACGGTGAGCGAAACACACCATCGAAGGCGAGCAAGTGGATACTGGAGCCCCACTCTTCCATCACTATCCGCGGGTGGCAGACCGGTCTGAGCAAATCACGGCGGTTTGTGTTCACGAACAAGAGTGAATCGTATGCGGAGTGGAAAGAGGACCGCGACCGGACCGACTACACCCGCAACCTGGGTGTGATTGGTGTCGCGTGGTTCTGGTCCGGTGAAGAGCTTCGCCGGACGCTCAACCCGCCTCGGCCGTTTGTGAGTGAGGACGACGTGCTGAGTTACCGCGACGCCCGCCGCGGGAAAGCTGCCCCCGCGCCCTGTCCGAGCGCCGGGGCCGCCGCAGAGAGTGCCCCGAAGTCCCGTTCCGCCGACCACTCTTCGGTGCAGAAGCGTGAAGAAGAGCGCGCGGGGACCGGCATGGGCCGCCAGGAGCACCACGCGGTGAGCCGGGTTGAGTTCGAGTTCGACACGGGGATGTATTCGAGCGGTGACGTGCTCGCGATATACTATGAATTTGCGCGCCCCCGGCCGCAGCCCAGGCCGTTTGTCGACGAGACGGAAGATGAAGGGTTTGCGCCGGACATGCATTCCCGCACGCAGAACAAGCCGTGGTGGGTGTGGCGCTGAGGCTCAGACCTTCGTGACAGAATCCCGCTTCACCCCCTGTGCCGGGCCG
>CAZJJT010000613.1:0-3079 GCA_964546395.1 uncultured Fibrobacterota bacterium | reverse complement strand
CGGGTTTGAACGCCCCGCATGCCACTCACGCTGCCACCCCAGATCGCCCATCGCCGACAAGGCCGCACGGAACCGCAGGTCGGCGTGTTCGAGCCCCTCGGGTTTGTGCCGCCGCAGCCAGATCTCCCCGAACCCGTCGCGTAGCTGCCGGACGAGTTCGGCCTCAGTGGCCATCTGGCGCTCAATCGCCGTGCGCCGTCCCGCCTTAAGCGCCGCCCGCAGACGGGGGCCGCCGATCAGTCGCTCGGCCCCGACCCGCAGTCGTTCGAGACCGAACAGCACGTGGTCAAGGTGCTCAGGATTGCGCACAGCCGCTCTGCGGGCCGCCTGCACGCTCACGCGCGCCGTCCGAAGCCGTGGAAGAACCCCGCGTGCCTTCGTCACTCGCGCCGTGTCGTAGCCCTGGGCCAGCGCCAGCGGAGCCATGGTCCCGTAGCGGTCGAGCCAGCCGAACTCGGCACCCAGATCGGCAGTCGCGCTCAGCGCGTCCGCACTTCGTTCGCCGAGCCCCAGGAACTGGCACGCGAACGCTCGGTTCACCCGCTGCCGTTCCGCAATGTCGGAGGGCCCGTGCCACAGCATTTCGGCGCTCAGGGCGTGACCGCGCCAGTGCAGGTGGCGGTCACCAGAGCCGTTGTCGTTCCACGACGTGTTGTTGACACCCAGGACTCTGCTGTTGCCCACGCCGTGCACCAGCAGATCGTGCGTGCTGGTCCACTGGTGCTTTGTTCCCGCACCGCACACGTGGTTGCGCAAGGCCGGAGAGAGCACCACGGTGAACCCGCGATTGGTCATCTCGTGCAGAAATTCGGCTTCGCGCTTCCCGGGGTCGTACAGCCACTGGTCGAGGATGATGCCGCGGTTGAGCCGCTCGAGAAGCGCGGGCGAGTAGCCCACGGCAGCGCGATCGTACGGCACGAACATGTCGTGCCACATCAACGGCTTCTTCCCGGCCCGCAGCACCATGTCGGCCAGCCAGTTGGCGTGCGCGACATACAGGTCCGGCACATCGGTCATCCCGCGCGCCTCGTCCAGCCCCATGTGGAAGTACTCGCACGGAAACTGCTCGAACAGCTGCGCGTACACATCCTGCAGAAACGCCCGGACCTCGGGGTTCTGCGGGTCGAGGTTCTCCAGGTTGCCCCGGTAGCGCCACTTCGCAAACTCCGGCCGTGCAAGCATGTGTTCACAGTGACTCACCGAGTTGAACTGCGGCACGATCTCGACGAACCTGCTGCGGCCGTAGGACACCAGCCACCCCACCTCGTCACGCGTCAGCCGTCCCCTCCCCAGGCCCATCATGGGGTGGCGATCGACCTGTATCACATCCTCGATGTATGGCTGGTAGTGACTGTACTTCATCCGCGAGAGGTTGTCGATGATGAACTCGAAGTCCCGGAGGGTCGACACCTGCCGCCTGCTGATGTCGTCGGAGTAGCACCGGAACGCGAACACCGGCCAGTCCTCAATGAGTACTGCTGGCACCGGCCGGCGCCCGGCAGCGGCCACGAGCTGCTGCAGCGTACGCGCACCCCAGAACGCGGCACGTGCATCCTGCCCGGCAATCCGCACCATATTCGTACCGGTTTCGAGTCGGTAGCTCTCGGGGCCCCGCCCTTTCACACCCTCATCGCCCAGCGAGACCACCACGTCACCCTTCGACGCTGCAGTGCGCAGCGGATGCCCCACGGCCTCTTCCAGCACCCGCAGCAGCAACTGCTTCCGCTGTGCCTCCACGGCTCCCTCAAACCGTACGGTTGCGAGCCGCGCGGGCCCGAGGCTCCCCTCCCGGACTGCGCATCGCTGCGGTTTCGGGACCAACTGGTCTGCGATTGTCTTTTCCATGGTTCCTGTCCCCTGCTTTGCCGCTACGGGCAAGCGTAAAGTAGTTTTGGGTCGGTTCTGTCTGGTACGCCTCGCCGTACGGCATGAAGGAGTAGTATGAGCATGGGTATCGACACGCTCGAGCACAATGGGTTCCGCGTGTTCCGCATAGCCGAAGACCTCGGCCTTCGCTCCACCATCAGTGAACTGGAGCAACTGGTCTGCAGCGCGCTCGACGAGGGCCGCACGAGTATCGCCGTCTCGTTCACGCCTGGTTCACACCTGTACAGCAACACCATCGCCATCCTTATCCGCTGTATCTCGCGCGGCGAAGAGAAGGGGGTGAAGCTCACCCTCGTGGTGCCCAACGAGAGCATCATGAGTTCGGTGATGCTGGTGGGGCTGAACTCGCTGGTGCATATCGTTCGCTCGGAAGACGAGCTGAAGGTCTGAGCGGACCGCTCCGGCCGGCTCTGCTCACACAATTCGTCCCTCCAGCAGCATCGTCTTCGTCCACCGGTTCAGCAGCGCATCCCCTGTCTGCTCCATCCAGGCCACCACTCGCGCCCTGAGTCGCACCAGGTCGGCCCCGTATGAGGGGTCGGCGGCACGGTTCACCAGTTCGGCCGGGTCGATCTCCAGATCGTACAATTCCTCAATATCGGTGGCGTTCCAGACATACTTGCGCGTGCGCCCGCGCACCATCCGCTGGCTGTACGCCCCGAACTGGTTACCATGGTAGGTGGCAAAGATGTCTTCACGCCCGGTCGAGCCGGTGCCGCACGCCGCGGGGATCACGCTGATTCCCTGGAACGTGGCCGGTGCCGGGGCCCCGGCCGCTTCGCAGAATGTGGCGGGCAGGTCGACTGCGTTACTCACGAAGTCGTCAACCACCTGCCCTGCGGGCACTGTGCCCGGCCACCGCATCAGCATCGGCACCCGCACCACGTCGTCATACATGATGTAGTGTTTGTCAACCATGCCCCGACTGCCGCACATGTCGCCGTGGTCGCTGGAGTACACGACCAGCGTGCTCTCGCGGAGGCCCATGCGGTCCAGCGCATCGAGCACCCGCCCGATCTGCGAGTCGAGAAGGCTGATTTCGCCCAGGTAGCGACTGACAACCGGCGCCCACTCCTCCCAGCTCATACCCTCCACGCCCCATGTCGTCCGCATCTGCCGCTGCATGCGCGGCTTGCCCTCCAGCGAGTCGGCGAACGCCGGCCAGGGTGCCAGACTTTCGGGCGGGTACATC
>CAZJJT010000612.1:0-3083 GCA_964546395.1 uncultured Fibrobacterota bacterium | reverse complement strand
GACACCACTCCAGCATCCTCAACTGCAACTCACGCACTACCTCCTTGAGTTCCGCGTTCCCAGCCACTTCAGGGTAGCGGTTGTTCAGCTCCTTCGGGTCGCTTTCCATGTCGTACAACTCGTTGCCGCCCACGAGGCGCACCACAAGTTTCCACTTCCTGGTGCGTACCATCTTGGTGCGTGACATGGTCTCCGGATAGTCGCGGTAGGCCACCTGCTTGCCGTTGAGCGGCTTGCCGGGCTGCTCCTTGCCGAATCCGAACCGGCTCCACATCTCCTCCTCGTGGCCGCCGTCCCCGAACACCGCTTCCTTCGCCCGCTCACCCCGCATTGCCGGCAGCATCGACTCGCCGTGCACTCCCCAGTCGGGCCTGGTGCCCATCAGGTCGAGCACGGTCGACGGTACGTCCACGTGTTCGGTCAGGCTCTCCACACGCGTGCCAGCTTTCAGTCCCGGGGCGCACAGGATGAACGGTGAGCGCATGATACAGTCGACCATGGCGGTGTCCCACTTCTCGACCTGTCCGTACTGGCCCGCGAAATCGCCGTGGTCGGTGGTGAAGATTACGATGGAGTTGTCGAACAGCCCCTCCTCCCGAAGCCCGTCGACGACACGCCCGAGCAGCGTGTCAACCTTGCTCACCATGCCGTAGTACACCGCCTGGATTTCGTTGAACGCCGCATCCGAGCCCTCATCGCCCGCCCGCACCTTACGCATCACCTGCAGGTGCAACGGCGCGTTCTCGGGCAGGGTGTGCGGGTAGCTGTCGAGCGAGTCCCGCGGGTACATGGAGAAGTACGGCTCCTCCACCCGGTACGCGGGGTGTGGGGCCCCGAAGTTCAGGTGAAGGTAGAACGGTCGCGAGCGGTCACGGACATTCTTGACAAAATGGATAGCCTGGTCGGCCCGGTTGTCGTCGCAGAACCCCGTGAGCGGTTCCTCCTTCCGGCCGCCGTAGTCGCAGGTATGGTTGCCCAGACCCATCGGGACAAGGCTGTTCGGGCCCGGCTGCTGCACCTCGTGCTTCGTGTCGAGCAACGGCCAGAAGTACTCGGCGGTGTAGGAGTGGTAGTCGGGGAACGTGGTCCCCTTCTTGTTGTCCACGCCCCAGAACGCCTTGTTATCCCAGACATGGTTGTGCCCGAAGTAGGCGAATTCGTACCCCATCTCCTTGAGCTTCTTGCCCAGGCTTGGCTGCGTAACCGGCATGTGCAGGTTGATCGTGCGGTAGCCGTCCGTGTGGCAGTACCGGCCGTTCTGCATCGCGATACGGGACGGGACACACTTGCCGTGCACCGTGAAATGGTTGGTGAACAACACGCCCTGCTGCGAGAGCTTGTCGATATTGGGCGTGCGGCACACCGGGTTGCCGAGGCATCCCAGCGCATCGGCCCGCATCTCATCGGAGGTGATAAGTATCAGGTTCAGTGCGCTGCCGTTCTCTGTTGCCATGCGTCCCCTTCCTTGTCTTTGAATACACTCTCCATGGGGGGAGGTGTCCCCCTCGCTCCAGCCCCCTTCGCTGCGCGTCGGTGGCTTCCGCTACCCCCTCTGCAGGAGCCGGCACGATACGCGTCGCTTCCACTCCGCGCGGTGTCCGGCTCCCGCAACGCCCTGTATGGTTGGCCGCCTTGCGGCGGCCGGCTATCAATCCTCCCAGTCCTTCTCTGCCGGCTCGAGGCCGTGTTTCCTGTTGACCCTTGCGCCCTGGGGCTTGGGAACGGGCCCGTTCAGAAGCGGGTCATTCGTCTGTTTCATCCACGCGTCCAACCGCGCCGCCATCTCTGCGCGGATCGCCTGGTGTTTCGGACTGTCGATGAGGTTAACCCGCTCGTTCGGGTCATAGTACAGATCGAACAGCATCTCCCTCGGATCGTGCTCGGCCTCTTTCAGCCCGTGCGCCATCAGGAACTGTTTGCTGTACCCGTCGTCGATATTCGGCTTCACCACCAGGTCCATCTCATCGTCATAGTACCGGATGTACTTGTAGCGTTCGGTGCGGATGCAGCGCAGGGGCTCGTACGCGGCGTGGAACGTGACTTCAGAGAAGATCTCGTCGCGGACCGTGTCGGCCGTCCCGTCAAGCAGCGGCATCAGTGACACCCCCTCCAGCCACTCGGGTTTGGGCACGCCGGCCACTTCGCACAGTGTGGGGTACACATCAACATGCGACACCAGCGCGTCCACCGCTTCTCCGGCCGTGGGGTTGCCCGGCCGCTTCACGATAAGCGCAACACCGATTCCGGGGTCATAGAGGTGACACTTCATCATGGGGAACGCGATGCCGTGGTCGGTGGTGAAAAACACGAACGTGTTGTCGGCCAGACCGGTTTCTTCCAGCGTGCGCAGCACCTCGCCCACGCAGTCGTCCACGCAGCGCGCCATGGTTGCGAACTCGGCCATGTCCTTGCGAGTATCGGCATTGTTGAAGATCGGTGCGGGGGGCTGAAGATAGTTCGGATTGATATCAGGGTCGGCCTTGGGAAAATCACGGTGAGTGGAGACCATGCCGAACGACAGGAAGAAGGGCTTGTCGTGCTTCTCGCGGAGGAAACGCACCACGGCCGGGACCTTGGCACGGTCGTTGATCATGTGCATCCCGCCGTTGATTTCGTGCCCCTCCCACCCCTGCTCCTTCAGGCGAGAACGGGCAAGATCCTGGTCCACGGGGTCGCCGTCCAGGTACCGCGTGTACCCGAGTTCTGCGCGCCTCGTGTATGGGGCGACGTGCTGTACGCCACACAGCGCAGTCTCGTAGCCGTTACGGGTGAGGTAGGCGGCCAGGTGCCTTGAATAGTCGTTCAGCGCGAAGCCGCGATGGGCCAGGCCAAGCATTCCGCACTGGTGCGGGTACTGTCCGCTCAGCAGTGCAGCACGGCTCGGAGAGCATGTCGGACCGGCGTTGAAACACTGACGGAACAGGGTCCCGTTCTCCGCCATCTTCTGCAGGTGTGGTGTCGGAATCACGTGGCCGTACGGCTGAATGTAGCGGCCGGTATCGTGGGTGTGAAGGTAGATGATATTTGGTTGGGTCATTGGGCTTGCGTCCTCTCTTTCTCAATCTCAATCTCTATCTCAGTCT
>CAZJJT010000611.1:0-3089 GCA_964546395.1 uncultured Fibrobacterota bacterium | reverse complement strand
CACCGCCAGGTCCACGTCACCCGGGATATCCCGCAGCGACTTGTAGCACCGAACGCCGAGAATCTCCTCGGCGGTCGGGTTGACCGCATAGATATCCCCCGCATACCCGTCCCGTACCAGGTTGCTCAGTACCGAGTGACCAACTTTGCTTGGGCTGGCGGACGCACCGACCACCGCGACTGCTCGTGGCCGAAAGAGAGCATCAAAACTCATGGCAGGTTCCCGGCAGGCGAAGGCTGAAGTTCGGTTCCACGCCATGCGAAACGACGGCGAGAAACAGTACAAGATACACCCGGGCAAAGCGACTCTTCTGCCGTACGGCACGGCTGTCCAAGGCGCAGGGTCGGGATGTACTTTGCACCATCTCATGGACCTGTCACGCGCGTACTTCGTCCATTCGGAGTCCCTCGAGTCCCTTCACTACCCGCCCGACTGCCCGTTCAAGACGGAACGGGCCGCGATGTGCCGGTCGGTGCTCGCAGGGATGGGGTGCTACGGAGGGGTGCTCACGGCCCCTGAGCCGGCACTCGAGGAGGAGCTTTGCCGGTTCCACACGTCCGAGTACCTGCGCATCCTCGAAAGGGCGTCAGCGAGCCACCTGGACCACCACGGACTGTTTGCCGGACTCGGCACTCCCGAAACCCCCGTGTTCGCCGATCTGTACCCCTACGCGACGCTTGCCGCCGGCGCCACACTCGCTGCCGCACGGCTGATTCTCGACGGCGAAGCAGACATCGTGTTCAACCCTTCGGGCGGGTTCCACCATGCACTCGAGGGCCACGCCGGGGGCTTCTGCTATGTCAACGATATCGTCCTCGCCTGCCACCGACTCGCAGATGCGGGTAAGCGCGTGCTCTGCCTCGACATCGACGCCCACCACGGCAACGGGCAGCAGACCGCCTTCTACGGAAGCGCCCAGGTACTCACCATCTCGTTCCACGAGAGCGGCAAGACCCTGTATCCCTGGGGCGGATTCGTGGAGGAGGCCGGCGAGGGGGATGGCAGGGGGTACAATGTGAATGTCCCCTGCCCGGCAGGCACCGACGACGAGGCGTTCCTGCTGGCGTTTCGTGAAGTGGTTCCGCCGCTCCTCGCGGCGTTCGCCCCCGATGCCATCGTGCTCGAGATAGGCATGGATACCCTCGCGACCGACCCGCTCACCCACCTCGCCATGACCAACAACGCCGTTGCCGACGCGCTGCCGGTGCTGAGCGAAGCCGGCGTGCCGATCCTCGCCACTGGAGGCGGCGGCTACAACCCCGCAGAAACCGCCCGCGGGTGGGCGCTGGCATGGGCCACTCTCTGCGGAATCGATACCGAGAACGACATGTACATCGGCCTGGGAGGCACCTTCCTGGGAGGTAGCGAAGCCGGTACCGGGCTGCGCGATATCCAGGGGTATCGCTCCGGCGAGGAGAAACGGCGCGTTGTCGAGGAACTGGCATCGGTCGTAACACATATCCGGGAACACGTGTTCCCCGTGCACGGCATACGATAGCGAAAGTTGAGGAACCCCCATGGTTGTCACCACTGTTCGCGTACGTGTCAAGCCCGAACACCTCGAGCAGTTCATCGCGGCCACGGTCGCCAACCACGAGCACTCGGTGAATGAACCGGGCAACCGTCGGTTCGATGTGCTCCAAAGCACCGAGGATCCCGCCCAGTTCCTGCTGTATGAAGCCTACGAGTCGAAGGAGGACGCGGCGGCACACAAGCAGACCGCACACTACGCAGCCTGGCGTGATGCTGTCGCGCCATGGATGGCGGAGCCACGCCAAGGCACCCCCTACACCGCGGTCCGCCCGTGAAGCCGTTCTCCTGCACCTTTCCCCGCACCGTGCGGTTCGGCGAAGGCGCCCTCGACACCGTCGGGACCCTTGCGCACGACTTCGGGGCACGTGCCGCGCTGGTGACCGGGGGCCGGTCGCTGGAACGAAACGGAACACTCGACCGGATAGCCGCCCTCCTGCGTTCGGCCGGTGTCGCGTTCGAACGCGTGAGTGTGAAGGGGGAACCGTCCCCCGCCACGGTCGACAGCGCCGTCGAGACGCTCCGGAGCCGCACGCCCTTGTGCGTGATTGCCGTGGGAGGCGGAAGCGTAATCGACGCGGGGAAGGCGATTGCGGCGATGCTCACCGTTGAGGACGGGGTGAGCGACTACCTGGAGAAGGTGGGAACTCGCACGCATCCGGGAACCACACTGCCGCTGATTGCCGTGCCCACGACAGCCGGTACGGG
Source organism: uncultured Fibrobacterota bacterium (assembly GCA_964546395.1). Lineage (GTDB taxonomy): Bacteria > Fibrobacterota > Chitinivibrionia > Chitinivibrionales > CAZJJT01 > CAZJJT01. The sequence goes on along the minus strand of CAZJJT010000611.1, from coordinate 851 downwards.
GAGTGAAGCGACCCGCAACGCGGTGCTGAGTTCGGTGGGCCCCTCGGGATTCAAGGCCTCTCTGCGCCACGAGAACTTCGTTCCCGCATGCGCCCTCGTCGACCCACGACTGCACGTGTCTGTCCCACCTGACGTGAGCGCGGCGTGCGGCATGGACGCGCTTACACAGCTCATCGAAGCCTTCGTGTCAACCGCTGCGACACCCCTCACCGATGCCCTCGCGTGGAGCGGGCTTGAACACCTCGCCCCCTCCCTGCTCGCGGCAGCCACCAGCGAAGGCGGCAGTGTTGCGCTTCGGGCACGCATGGCCTACGCCGCCCACATGTCGGGTATCGCCCTCGCGCACGCCGGCCTCGGAGTCGTGCATGGGATCGCCGGCGCAGTCGGTGCACTGGTCCCGATCCCCCACGGTGTAGCGTGCGGGACTCTCCTGGCACCCGCCACCGAAGTCACCATCGGCAGACTTGCCGCCGCACCAGGCGACACGCGTTGGGCACTCGAGAAATACGCCCGCATCGGCAGACTGCTGGCAGACCGCCAGGAAACCGACACCATCCGCGCGTGCCGCCTCCTGGTGGATGCACTGCGCCGCTGGGCAGACGCTCTTCACATGCCGACTCTCGGCGAGTACGGCCTGGAGCCTGCAGACGCCCCCCGGGTTGCCCTCCAGAGCGGCTCGAAGAACAATCCGGTCGCGTTGTCCGTCGAGGATATCGCGGGAGTTCTCAACTGCAGGATGCGCTAGGAGTCGGGAGGGCCCTCGGCGACACCGTCGATGCGCTCGAGTTCCCGCTCAAACGCATCCACCACGCTCCGGAACACGCGCCCGGTTGTCTCGTTGAGCGACACCA
>CAZJJT010000610.1:0-3093 GCA_964546395.1 uncultured Fibrobacterota bacterium | reverse complement strand
TGATATGTCTATCGTTACATTTACCATAGAGCAGCTCCGCAGGCTCAATCAACTGGCGGTTGCGTACGATCGTGTCGGCCAGCAGGCGCACGCCCTTACGGCCGAGAAGCTGGCATTCGTGTCGACCCAGTCCCTCATCAGCAACATAGGTGCCTCTACACGGATTGAGAATGCAGTCCTGACTGATATCGAAGTCGAATGGATCGACACGCTCCTGAAGTCCGAGCCGCACATGGAGTTCCGCAACCAGGAAGCCTTCATCAAAGACAAACTGTCGAAGGACAAACAGCGGAGCATCGAAGAGGTGGCCGGATACCGGGATGCAATCCACATAGTGTTCTCCACTCCTGGTGACTTCCTTCCGCTGAGTGTCTCGCAGCTCAAAGGGCTGCACCGGGAGATGCTCAAGTACTACGATGAGGCCCAGCACTACGTTGGCGACTTCAAGCGCGTGCCGAATACAGTCATGGAGACCAATCACGCAACAGGGCAGCAGCGGGTGGTTCTCAAGACGGCAGACCCGGGCATTCTCACCGAGGCCGCGGTTGCCGATTTGCTTTCCTGGTACAACGCAGAGATCACCGAGAGCCCATGGGCGATCGCGGTTGCCGTTGAGTTTGTCTTCAGGTTCCTGGCGATCCACCCATTCCAGGATGGCAATGGGCGCATCTCACGGCTCCTGTTTCAGCTGGCGCTGCTGTCGCCACCGGACTCGGTGTTCCGCTCGTCTGCGCCGTTGTGCTCGATCGACAGGACCATCGAGCAGACACGGGCCCGGTACTACCGGGTACTCCGCGACGTGTCGGGTGGTGTGTACAATGCCGATCCGGCGGCCTACGACTACTCTGTGCTGCTTGACTACTTCATCGACGTTCTCACCCATAGCGTTGCGCACTTCGGTCACTATTGCGAGAAGTACGAACGCCAGCAAATGCTCTCGGCCACTGCTCTGGGGCTCCTCGACTGCTATAGGAATGAGCCTGAGCATGCGCTGAGCACGGGCGATATCGTGAACCGTACCAACCTGCCACGACGCACCGTGGCGTATGCGTTGGGCAACCTGGTTGACGCCGGGTTCCTGCGGCGCATGGGCAAGGGACGGGCGAGCAGGTACCGTCTGGTGTTCTGACCGGCGTGCCCTGCCTCAGAACCGGTCCTGACGGTCCGGCTTCACAGCCAGAACCTTGCCGAGCAGTTGTTTGAAACGCCGTCTGCCGGGCGCCCGCTTGGCCCGCTGCGTCAGGCAGTCCGCGGTCTTCAGGTTCAGCCGGTACGACTTCTTCATGTTTCGGGGGTCTGCGGTGCTGTGTTGGCAGGTGCTTCCCTGCGGCCCCTTCCGGTGAGACGGTATTTCTGCAGCCGGCTGCTCGGCTTGTCGGGGATGGTGTAGTCAACCAACGACCTGTCAACCAGTTCGGCAAGAGCGCGCTTGAACGCGCCGGTCTTATGGGCGAGCCCGAGCGCCTGACAGATCTCTCCCGCCGAAAGTGGCCCCGTCGTCAGTGCACTCAGGATATCCCCTGACTGGGCCCCTGACTGGGCCCCTGACTGGGCCCCTGACTGGGCCCTGTCCGCGCCGCTGCGTTGGAAGGTCACGGTGAACCAGTTCTCATCGGCCTCAACCCGAAGCGGCGGCAGCCCGTCAGCTTTCAGCAACTGGTTCATCCGCTTCATCCCAGACCCGACATTCTCAACGAGGTGCATACGGTGGAGCAGACCGAATAGAAGCGGGTTGCGCGGCATGCTCTTGCGCCCGAGATCCTCAAGCTTCATCCCCGCAACCAGCCCGCCAGGGTTGACGATCTCCACGCGGTCGCTGAAGATGTACACCTGCACATTCGCCGACGAGCGATAGTCTCGATGGGCGAGTGCGTTGAGCAATGCCTCCCGAAGGGCCTCTTCGGGGAGCTCGAGCTTGTTGGTCCGTGTGAGCGTGATGATGTACTCGGTGTTCAGGTGTGACTGCAGGTACACGACGGCATCGCGATAGTTGGATACAAGGTCCCGGTCGTAGATCTTCTGGTCCAGGATCTTCACCTTGTCAGTGCCCTGGAACAGCACGCAGGTGATAGTTGCCGAGATGAGATGGTCGCTGGCCTTGCGGCAGAACAGCAGTGCGCCCGCATTCGTCATCTTGCCTTCGGCAACCACCTTCAGGTTGTGCAGGACATCGCTTCGCGCAAGGCTCCTGGACAGTTCACTCGCCTTCAGGAACTCCCTGTAGCTCTCCATCGAGAAATCACGGGTGAGGCGGTACTTGTCATTCGGGGCTTCGTCGAAGTACACGAGCCCTTCCCGGAAGAAGAACTCGCGGATCTCGCTGCGGCGCATTTGCCGCGAGTTCGCGACCTCACCGCGGTCTGTCACGCCCACAAGGACCGTGCCGCCGATGGCATTGGCCATGGCACACAGCTCGCGTCCCAACTGGGAGTTGACGCCCTGTTTGAACTCGATGGTTTGGCCCTCACCGAGGGCAATGAGCTTCCTGAGTTGTGCAGTGTTCATGTGGCGCCAAAATACATGGACGTCTTAGTCTCGGAAGCCGCAGGGCTCACAACACCGTCAGGGGCGAGGATGTGGACAACGCCTGTGGGTCTTGACATACGCAAACATCATCCCCGTCAGGCTCTTCCACATGTATGTGCTCAGGTGTACCGGGTGAAGGTCCCCGTCGCTCCCTCTGTAGTCCGGTCGGTACGATGCGATCTTCTGTCGTGTCAGGAGCACGCACTCCTGCAGGATGTCTTCGCCGTGCTCCTCGATGACCGACCGGTAGAGAGTCGTGTTGATCCTGAACAGGAAGTAACCGATGAGGTGGAGCACAAGCTCGGATTCAGATGAGGAGCACCCCTCCTTGGCCCTGGCGATGAGTTTTCGTTCGCGACGCAGTGGGAGTTTCTTCTTCACTCCGGCGATGCGCTGGTAGTCCTGGAACAGCGTTCTCTTCTTCACGCTGGATGGCAGTCCGCAGAGGTAATGGGGGGGCAGTTTCGTGGTACTTCTGTGGTGCACGTGACCGCGGAAGATACGAATGCGCCATAGGGGGGACCTGTAGCGGGGCCAGGATTTCACGGTCTGTGGCCGTGCCAGGAG
>CAZJJT010000609.1:0-3096 GCA_964546395.1 uncultured Fibrobacterota bacterium | reverse complement strand
AGAAGCGGATTATCGAGAAGCTGCGCTATCGTATCCGCCAGAAGCGCGGGGCGGTGTACGTGCTGGGCAAGAGCGAGGAGGAGTGCGCCGAACTGCGGACCAATGTGGAACAGGCGGTGCGCGAGCTGGGCGCCGACCTCTCGGTAACCACGGTCACCGACCGCACCGAGATCGCCTCGTACGGCGTGCTTCGCACCCCCGCGGTGGTGGTGGCGAAGTACCAGGTGAAAAGCGAAGGGCGGGTACCGGGCACGGAAGTGATCCGGGAGTGGCTGAAGGATACGGTGTAACCGGGAGCGGGCGGCGTCATGGCGATTCCTGTTCCATTCGTACTGGTCAGCGGGTTCCTCGGCAGCGGCAAGACAACACTGCTCAAGCGGTTCATCGGGCGGTACGCCGACGAGAAGCGGCTGGCGATTGTCCAGAACGAGTTCGCGCCCTCGGGGGTGGACGGCGAGGCGGATCTTCAGTATGTTCGAATGGCGGCCGTTCGAGGTACTGGAAATCAACCGCGGCTCGGTGTTCTGCGTGTGCCTGCTTTCCGACTTCGTCGCATCACTGACGGCGATGGTGGACCGGGTGCGCCCCGACGCGGTCGTGCTGGAAGCCACAGGGCTGGCGGACCCGGTTGCGCTCGCCCAGCTTCTTCATGCCCCCGAACTGCGCGACCGCGTGTACCTGCAGCATGCGTACTGCGTGGTGGACGCGGGGACGTTCCTCAGGATGGAGCGGGCGGTAACGCGTGTGGCGCACCAGGTGCGGATTGCCGATACGGTGCTGATGAACAAGATCGACACGGCAGGTGCGGACCTTGAAGCGGCGGAGTGGCGCGTGAAGGAGCTCAATCCGTTTGCGAAAGTGGTGCGCACAACGTTCTGCGAGACCGGCCTGGAGGACCTCTGGGCCGCGGTTCCCGGGCCGAGTGTAGCACAACGGCGCGAGGCCGAACTGGTGCAGCTGGAACCGGGAGGACGGCCGGCAATCGGGTCGGCAGCGGCGCGTCGAAGCCGGCCCGTGGCGCGTGACGCGCTCGAGGGGTTCCTCGCACGTACCGGCCCGGGGAGCTACCGGCTGAAAGGGTTCGTGCGGCTGACCGAGGGAGGGGTGGTTGCGGTGCAGAGCTGCTTCGGGAATACGAGCATAACGCCGGTGGAAGGATACAACGGCGCCAGTGAACTGGTGGCCATGGGTCCGGGGGTGAATGCTGAGGAGTTTGTGAGAGCATTCGAGAAGTGCTGAATCGATGTGAACCGTTGAGGCGTTGAACCATGGAACCATCGGGTATAGCCGAACAGCTCGAGCGTCACGAGCAGTGGTGGAACCGGACCAACACGGGTCCGGTGATGTACATCATTCACCCGAAGCACCCCCCCGTGGACTACGCTTCGATGGTGAGACCATGGATGTCGCCGCAGGTGGTGGACGGGTGGAGCAACTGGAAGCAGGAGTTCCTGTTCGGCCAGGCCCTGCACATCGCGCGTGACACGGGCAGCTGGGCGGCGATGGACGAGGCACTCGAGTTTCTGGAAGAATATGCCCGGCTGACAGGATACACCGCCGAGGGATACCCGTTCCTGCTTCCCGGCCTCGGGCCAATCGTGCTTCCTTCGTTTGTCACCGGTTTCTCGCGGTTCAAGGACTGCACCATCTGGGTGGAGCTCGACGAGCCCTGGGAATGGGACCGTATCGGCCGGGTCACCGACACCGACCGGGCGCCCTACGCCGACCTGGCGATAGAGGGCGTGAAACGTCTGTGCGAGAAGCTGGGAGAGACGTTTGTCATCGCCATGCCCGACCTGGGGCGGGGGCTGGATGTGCTGGCGGCGATACGGGGCAACGCCAACCTGCTGATGGATGTGCTGGTTGCCCCGGAACAGGTGCAAAGGGCCCTGGACATATTCGACCGGCTGGCCGTGAAGTACTACGCAGAGTTCGCATCGGTGATTGACGCCGCAAATCACCACGGGTGCTACGCAGAAACCATGCGGTACCTGTCGGCAAAGCCGACGCACATCTCCATCTGCGATTTCTCCGCCATGATTGGGCCGGAGCAGTTCGAACAGTTCGCAAGACCGACCATCGTACGCGAGTGCGAAGAGTTTGCGGGTCGGGTGGTGTACCACATGGACGGTCCCGGACAGATGCCGCACGTGGACCATCTGTGCTCAATAGACAAGCTGCACGCCGTGCAGTGGGTGCCGGGTGCGGGCAATCCGGGAACGCTGAGTGAGAAGTGGTATCCGCTGTACCACAGGCTGATCGACGCCGGCAAGCGGATCTGCCTGGGCGGGGCGGAAGATGATATCGGGAAACTCCAGGCCCTGTTTGCCGTGTTGCCCAGCGAAGAGTTCCTGGTGCCGTTCACGCTGAGCGACCCGGCGAGAGCAGCGACACTCGTCCGTGAGTTCCGGGGCTGAAGTGGCGGTGCAGGTGCGGTAGGCCGGACAGAGGGCCACCGCCGGGTCCGGTGTTCGCCGGATGCGCTCTGGCGGACCGCCCGGGGAAGGACCCGAGGGTCGTGATTTGGGTCACACCGGAAATCGACTCGCTAATGTATCTTATTTGTCTATAGGGTTGCATGATACTGGCGTAGTGTGCAGTCGTGCCGAATCAGCAAGGAGCAGGGACCATGCCGAAGCAGTTCGTGTCCGCATTGTGTGGCATCCTGATAGCCGTAGTGCCGACCCTGGCGCAGCAGAAGCAGGGAGAGGACATCGTTGCCGAGGGTCAGGGAATCGGGGCGAACAAGCAGGAGGCCCTGATGGCCGCGAAGCGGGACGCGATCGAGAAGGGCATCGGCATGATCCTGCTTTCGCAGACCGAGGTGGAGAATTTCATGGTCAAGCGCGACCAGATTGTCACGAAGACGATGGGGGCGGTGAAGAGTTACGAGGTGCTGAAGGAGGGCAGCGCGGCGGACGGCAGCTACGAGATGCGGATCAAGGCGGTGCTCTCGCGGCAGGCGATGCGGGATGACCTGGCGGCGTTCCATATCCTCATCGAATCAATGGACAAGCCACGGGTGATGGTGGTAATCAACGAGAACAACGTGGGCAACGACGAGCCTGCGAACAATGCCACCGAGACCGCGATCAT
>CAZJJT010000608.1:0-3101 GCA_964546395.1 uncultured Fibrobacterota bacterium | reverse complement strand
GCGAGCGTACACTGTACGGGGGCGATCTCTACGCCGAGAACCTCATCGCACACTACTGCTTCGGCGACCCGCGCATGAACCGCAAGTGCCTGCGCCAGATGTTCGCCATACAGTACGACGAGGGCGCGCTGCCACCGTACGGGCCGTACCGCGGCTGCGACGGCTTCTACCCGTCGTGGACCGCGTTCTTCGCCCTCGGCTTCGTCGACCACTACCGCCTGCATGCTGACCGGGTGTTCCTCGATGAGCTGTGGCCGCGATTTGTCGCGCTTATCGAATGGACACTCGGGCAGCTGGAGAGCAACGAGTACTACCTGATGGGCACGCCGGAACGCGGAGGGAAGTTTGCGGACTGGATGAAGGCACCGAAGGTCCGGTTCGACGCATGGCAGAATTTCCCGTTTCAGAAGTTGTTGGCAGACGGGGCAGGGCTGGCGGATGCGAAAGGCGAAACGGAGCGGGCATCCCAGTGGCGCGCGGCAGCGGCAAAGATGGCTGAGTCGATGCGCGCACACCTGGTTGACCCCGAGAAGCGGATCGTGGTCCCGTTCCCGCAGACCGGCAACCGTCGCCACCACAGCGGTCAGTACGACACGGCGCTGCTGCTCTGGTGCGGTATCGGCGGGGAAGAGAGCCTGGCCATGGCGCGCAGGCTGTTCGCACCGGGCACCGACCGCATCGGCGCACCGTTCCACGGGCTCTTCGTGACCGAGGCACTGTTCGGCAGCGACGAAGACGTGGCGGCGCTCGACCACATGCGGCGGTACTGGGGAGAGATGATCGACCTGGGCCACGGCACCTTCTTTGACACCTTCTCGCTGGACTGGACGCTCGGGGTGCAGGTCGACCGCCAGACCAGCCTCTGCCACGGGTGGGCGGCGGGACCCGGATACTCGCTTCCCGCGCACGTGCTCGGCGTTCAGCCGCTGGAGCCCGGCTTCGACACCATTCTTGTCCGGCCGCAGACCGGCACGCTGAGCTGGGCGGCGGGGACCGTTCCCACGCGTCACGGCGCCGTGGCAGTGAGCTGGCAGCGCTCGGAACAGCGATTCCGGGTTGTGCTCGAAGTCCCGAAGGGAACCCGTGCGCGGTTGGAGTTGCCCCCGTATCGGGGGCGCGAGCGGACCGTGCGTGTGGGCGGTTCGCCGGTATCGACCGAGTGGCAGGGCGCGAGACAGGCCGTTGCCCTCGGCGCCGGCCGGCACGTGGTGGAGCAATGCGAGCCGCTGGCTCCCGCGCCGCCCATGGTTGTATGATCCTAACCGAAGGGGGTATCCTGTGAAACGCATCACCGCAGTGCTCTGTGCCGTGGCACTCATGTCGTGCGGTACGACCGATCCCGATGACGATGACTCGTTTACCGGGCTGTTCCAGCTGAGATTCGCCAACCACGGCCAGTACGCGATTACCGCATTCCATCTCCGGAGGGCCGCCGACACGAGTTCATGGGGTGCCAACATGCTGCCGGTGGACTCGCTCCGCAACCTGGAGTATGTGTGGTTCCGCAATCTGGTGAGCGGACCCGTGTACTCGTTCCAGGCCCTGTTCGACTCGAGCGGAACGGTCGCGATGCTCACCCACGACAGCATGTGGACCGGCGGCTCAGACACGATCAGTTCGTTCGCGGGACTGAGCGACGACGGATGGGGGATCGGGTACAACTGGGGGCTTGACACGCTGGCGGGTGAAGTGGACGTGACGCCGTAAGGAACTGCGTTCCGGAGCGACCCGCCTCCTTTGTATACTAGGCTTTCCGGCGGGTTGCAGTACGGGCATGCGTTCGGGAGCACCTCATGACTCTGTCGTTTCCGAGGATATCGCGTGTGGTGATGTTCTGCGGCGCCGTGACGGCGGCAGGCGTGCAGGTGGCCGGCGCCGCGGGCGTGGAGGCGAAGTTTTTCAGCAACAACGGCCGTGTGCGTCGCGGACGGTTCGTGGTGATGACCAACGACACGATCACCATCGAGACCTCGCGCCCCGACGGGGCCTCCGAGCAGCGGCGTGTGTACAAGGGGCAGTTCATACGCGTGCAGCTCGGCGACGGCGGCGAGGTGGATCTCGGGCTGTCCGACTATATCCCGGCGGCGGTTTCGGAATGGGACGACGTCGCATCCGTGCCGGTGAGCGCCACGCTGAGAGTGGAGAGCACCACGTTTCCGGGCACGGTGTTCCTTGACGGAGTGGAAGTGGGAAGCACCCCTTACGCCAGTACCACGGTGCCGCCGGGTGCGCACGAACTCGAGGTGAAGGGGCACGGTGTCGAGCCGGTGAAAGAGACCGTGGGACTGGCCGCCGGCCAGGTGGTGGTTCGCCGCTACGGTCTCGAACGCAACCAGGCCTGGCATGACTCGGTGGCGCAGGCTGAGGAGCGGCAGGTGCGCAAGGAAGCGCGGGAGAGTGTCACAACGGCGATGCTGCCGCAGAACCTTCAGGCCGATCTCGACGCGCTCTACGCGCGCCTCGTGGCCGATGCGTCGTTCGATACGGCCGCTGTAGTGGCGGTGCTCCCCTTCGAGGTAAGCAGCGAGGAGGCGGCGGAGGCGGGACGGATGGCGAGTGAGTATGCAGTGGTGTACTTCACGCGTGCCGGCACGGTGAAAGTAGTGGAGCGTGCGCAGTTTCAGAAGGTGGCGGCAGAGATCGCCCTGTCGCAGACCGGCGCGATGTCGGACGAGAAGGTGTTGGAGGCGGGCAGGCTGCTGTCGGCCACACACCTCGTTGTGGGGACCGTGGACGAAGAGGGAGACAACCGCCGCGTGACCGCACGGGTGGTGGTGGCACAGAGCGGGGAAGTGGTTGCGGCGGCCGCAGCGGTAATGGGCGAGCAGGCGCTCGGCGAGTTGGTGCAGGCGGCGCTTGGCGAGCGGCTGAACCCGTCATCATCGGCGTTCCGGAGCCTCGCCGTACCAGGGTGGGGCCAGTTCTACACGGGCCACGCAGGCCATGGGACCGTGTCGATGATCGGGGTGCTCGGCGCTGCCGGCGCGCTTGTGTGGTCGGCGCTCGACTACCGTGACAAGGACGACATCGTGGCGCTGTTCAGGGAGCACGACGAGAGCACGGTGGAAACCGGCGAGACGGCTGAAGAGTGGGCTGAGCGG
>CAZJJT010000607.1:0-3104 GCA_964546395.1 uncultured Fibrobacterota bacterium | reverse complement strand
GAAGGCGGTTCAGTCTATGTCAGTGAGCGGAGCAACGGGGTGGTACTGTGCTTCGACTCATCCGGTGTACTCATCAGTACTCTGGTCATCTCTCCTGGGCGCCCGGAAGGCCTCGCGGTCGGACCAGACAGAACGCTGTATGTTGCCGCAGCGGATGATGCAAAGAGCTTCGTACACAGGTACACCAGTGCCGGGCTGTTGCTGGGATCCTACGGAACAGACTATCTCTCCGGCGCTCTGGATGTCGCAGTGTCCGAGAACGGCTACATGTACGTTTCGGAGCCGAACAGAATCGTTTGCCTCGACTCCACTGGGGAGTTTCTGTTGGCGTGGGGCAGTGAAGGTTCTGGCTATGGTCAGTTCAGTTGGGCTACGAACGTTGCCATGCATCGGGATGGCACCCAACTCTGGGTGAGCGACCGCAACAACGAACGCGTTCAGTTGTTCACCGGCAATGGGCAGCTCGTGCTATCTGTTAGATTCACTACGCCTGGCACCGACTGGTTCTACCCACGTGGCATCAGCCAAACGGCAGATGGACGGGTACTGATTGCGGACAGCTATGCGGTCGACCCAACCGGATACCGCGTGGCTTACCACACCCTCCGATAGCAGCACTGCATGGGACTTGCCCATGGAGTGCTGCTGTCACACGTAGGCGACCTTCTTCCATGTGGAGCCGTCGTAGACGTAGAGGTCCCCGTACTCGTACTTGATGGTTCCCGGGTAGCTCGCAGCGCTTGAGCCGATGCGTATGGCTCCTTCCACGTGAAGCCAGTCAGTGGGGTCAGTTGTACCGATGCCGACAAAACCACCATCCGTCATCGTGATCTTGGCACTGCCGCTGTTGTCGCTGATCGTTAGACCATCGTCGTTGCAGGCACGTATTTCCCTCGTCGCAACGTGGTATGACCCGAGTGTCTCGACGTTTCCGTTCACAGAAAGCGCTTGTCCAGGGGCCGTGGTGCCGATGCCCACACCGTCATAGGTTAGGGCGATACTCTGGGTTCCGGAGTCTGCGAGGAACTCACCTACTACGTGCAGTTTGTGCGATGGGGTGGTAGTCCCGATCCCCACGTATCCGGAGCTGTTGTCAATCCGCATTCGCTCGGTGAAGTCGGTGTGGAACGTCGACTGTGTTGCACCCGTATACCCGAACACCAGGTCGTCGGCTGAAGATGTCGTCACAAGAGCGAGGCGCTGCGTCGGCAGAGCCACGATCCCACCTCTGCTGTTACTCGGGTAGTGGGCAATGACTGCGCCGTTCGTACCTCGTGCCTCCAGATCATAGTTCGGTACGTTGGTGCCGATGCCGACATTGCCGGTGGTGGCAATATCACCAGGGTCTGAGCCTCCGGTGCCTATCCAGCTTGCTGACATGATGTGCTCCTTGTTTACATGTGTGTTCAGTAGAATGATGGGTTACTCATGTGTCTGGGGAAGTCCTTTGCGGCTCACCTCCTTTCGTTCATAGTACCCCGACCTTTTCATGTCCCACGCGCACCTGCGGGTCCACCAGTACCCTCACGCCCAGTTCGCGCACCCGCAGGCAGAACGTCACATCCTCCATGGTGAAATCAACAGCATTCCCAAGTAGGCTACCTCCAGCAACTTGTCCGCGTCGCCGATGTCGGAAGGCGGAAGGAACGAGAATGTGCCATACTTCACGAAGAACTCCTCGTCCCAATCCCTCACGGTCGCGAACTGCCTCCCACCCTCCATCAGGTACACCCCGCTCACCACGTCCGCTTCGTGCGACAGAAGACGCGCGAACTGCTCCGGTGTGAAGACCATGTCCGAGTCTATCCACATCACGTAGTCGTATGCCAACGTCCCGTTGAACGGCTTCTGCTGTGCTCCACGCAGCACGTCGGCGCCCAAGCACATGTTCCGTACGTAGTAGATGTTGCAGGAGGAGTGTTGACTGAGCACCGGACGGATGCGATTGGTGAGAAACCAGGCGACCAAGTTGGTCCAGCACAGGAGGAATCGTCCGGAGAACGCCGCGCCGGGAAGGCAGAAGGCGATGGTTGTGGGCATATGCGTTGCTCACGTGTGTGCTGAAGGTGACGGGGGTATCGTCTTGTCGCCACGGGTCCGTACTGCGCGCAAACCAGATGGTGACAGCAGACGATGTACTGCACAGGCGGGGGGGGGCAACGGGCAACACGCAGAAATCGTTGCCACAATGCAAACGCTACTGCATGTGCGGACCGTACCACATCGCAGTGCGCGCGGTGAGTGAAACTCCATGCGTGCCCATGATGACAAGCATTGCGCGGGCAGGATGCGTGTCAGTGTCTATCACTCGACCGAGCAGGTCGTAGGCCCGTGTTGGTATCGCGCCATGCCTTACCCAGGACACACGTGCGTCGCCACGGCATGCCACGTGGACCTCACGCAGGAACAGGTCTTCCCCGTCAAGGCCGTTGTGGTCGTGCTGTGCCCCGGGCTGTGCATAAAACATCACACACCGTCCGTAGTCAACATGTGTCGGGTTGAACGCCGTCTGAATCTCCATGTCGAACGCGAAGCGTGATCTGAACGGCAGCGCGTCGAGCATGTGCCAGCGCAGGTCGGTGGTGAACCCGTGGTAGCCCTGTGTGTAGGGTTGTGCATGGTATGCGTGCGCGAACGTTGTCATGTTCGACCAGGCATACCCGAAATAGTCCTCGGTGCCGGTGCCGAACAGGGCCGGGGATACCGAGTCGTCCACAAAGACCTTCTCGTCTCCCTCTCCCCACCACTGTGTCTGCTCGTTCCACACCTGCAGAACCGTTCCCACATACGTGCCGCTGCCCCGAATATCGATGAATCGATGGTCGACGGGAGGGTCAACCATGTACCATGCACCTTCGGGGGCTGAAGGTGTGTACTGCGATGTGTCCTGGCGCCAGAAGGCATGGAAGTACATGCTGGTGTTGTCCCAGGTGCAGGAGTCGCTCACAAGCCGTAACTGAACATGGCCGGTTTCCTCGCCACGGTTCTCGAGCTGCAGGTGCATGCTGTCGCGGAACGGTATCGCCCACCGGCATTCGAGCGTTGTGTCTGGAAGTACACTCACGGGCAGCGTCCAGAACTCGCAGAACTCGACGGGAGTGGCA
>CAZJJT010000606.1:0-3110 GCA_964546395.1 uncultured Fibrobacterota bacterium | reverse complement strand
TTTCACCAGCGCCCGCATGGCGTGTTCGTAAAGCTCGGGCCGCGGCGGAATCAGACGCGCGTCGCGGCAGATTTGTTGCGCGCGGGAAAGCGGTGTTCCTTTACGCACACCGGCGTGGAACGCTTCCTCGCTCATGTCGTACACCACCGCACGCGCGGCGCCGGCCGGCGCAACGATAACCGGGTGTTTACGCAGATCGGGATTCTCCACACGTTCCACGGCCGCGGCAAAATCGGCCACGTTCAAGTGGATGACGGCTCGATCTTCGCGCCGACGCATGGTTATCCGACCTCCAACCGCCGTTCGCGCAGCAGGCGAACCATGGTTTGGGCATTGCGCGGGGCTTGAGCCCCAACGTGGTTGTTGAAGAAAACGAAACCGTGTCCGGATTGACGGGTCATCGGTTCAATACGTCGTTCGATCCATTCTTGGAGTTCTTCTTCCGAGTAGTTGTAATCGAATTTCTTCTGCATCGTTCCGGACCGCCAACCGGCCGTATTGCGGCCGTGAAAGCGGATGTAGAAAAAATCCGGATTGGTAACCACATCCAGTGTGGGAAACAGTCGCGGCAGCGAGGGCGCATCCACGGCGACCAATGTCACTCGCCGTTTCTCCAGTTCGGCGAAGACCGAGTCCACGGCCCATGAAACGTGACGAAACTCCACCGCCGTCGGCAGTCGCTCGAACTGGCGGCACACGCTGTCGAGATATTTGCGCGTTCCCGTGGTGTAGTGGAAACTGTACGGGAACTGCATCACCACGCACGCCAATCTCCCTGCTTCCACCAGTGGGCGTATCCCCTCTTTGAACGTCCGCGATTCCGCCTCGAGGTCTCCCCCGGTTTCATGGGTCAGGGTCTTGTGGCCCTTGATCGTAAACCGAAACGTGTCCGGTGTCGCGTGCACCATCCGTGCTACTGTCCGTGCGTCCGGCTGACGGTAGTACGAGAAGTTCAGTTCCGTGAGAGCAAACTGCTGCGCATACAGGCGCAGAAAATCCTTCGACGCGGTCCCCGGAGGATACACAGGGCCGACCCAGTCGTCGTAGGAGTAGCCGGAAGTGCCGATGAGGATCATAGAGACAATTCAAATTGATTCTTGACCTTTGAGCTGTGTCTCTGCTTCACCGCCTCTTCATCCCCGGCCGCCCGGTTCCCGCCATCGCCTTCGCATGCTCTTCGAGTCCCACGGTTTTGATCTGCGCGATACATTTCGCACGGTCGGAATTGAACACCAGGCCGAACAGCTTTGCCATGACATTGTTGAACAGCCTGCAGTCATTCGGGTCGCCGTAGGTGGTGCAGTCGGCGCAGGACTGGTAGTTGTGTTCGGCGCAGCAGGTGCGAATCCTGCACCACGCGGCCTTCGTATTCTCGTGACACCCCGGGCATTTCCCCTTCCGGTACGCGCCGCACGCCCCGCAGTACAGCCCGCAATACGCTACCAACTTCGCATCCGCGACAATCTCCCGCATGGATTCCTCCTGTATGGTTATCGCTTCTTCACGTTGCTGTACCACAACTTCTTCCCTGCCAGGAACCCGCGTACCCCCTTGCGCTTCAGTATGCGAAGATTGCGGATGTGCGCGTCACCGTGTGAGGGTACCAGGAAATCGAGATGTGAACACGTCTCAAATGTGTCGCACTCCCAGCATCCCGCATACCCCTTCTTCGTGGCGCACTTCCTCATCTTGCAGAACGGCGGCCCGCCGCCGGCACGACACCCCTTCCCACATCTCATCCGCACCATGCCGCCGAGCACCTTGTAGCATTCATTGTACCCGCGGAATTCACCGAAAAACGGAAACTGCGCCAGAAACGCCGCAGTTTTGTCGAATCGCGTCTGACGCAATACCTGCCGAAGGTCCCGGGCACGATCGGCTATCACGCTTCCCCGAATTTCCTCACCTTCCGCATCTCCCCTACCCAGCTCCCGTCCTGCTTCCCGGTTTCTGGATTGAGCGGCCCGTGAATATTGAACACATACCCCGTCGGGCCGTATCGCCCTTTCCTGCTCTCATCAGAGTGCTCCGGATCCATCGCAACGTGCCGGACCCGTACACAGACCGTAATAGTATCGGCTGGCGAAATGCTCTCCTTCTCCCAGAGAAACTCGCACTCGAGATTCAGGAAACACTCGGCAATACGCGGCGCATTGACTGTCCGCGCTGGCTCTGCCGTAAGTCCCGATGCATCGATCTCATCGATATCGTAATCGTTCCTGTCGACAGTGTCCCTGCACTTGTCAAAGATGTCGGCCGAAGGAAAGTTGAGTACACACTCGCGAGTCTGCATCAGGCTCTGGTACAGATGCCCCTGCTTATTGACCGCCCCCATGATACAGAGAAACTGGCCCTCAACGCCAAAGAATGTCGACCACGCCTGCAGGCAGGCATTGGGCTTGCCGTTGGCCTTGTACGTCGTAATCACGAATATCGGCAACGGAATCGCGGCCAGGAAATCCTGCCAGGGGAACAGGTCCTCTGCACCGGGCCACGGGTACTGAAAGGTTTCTGGCTTGTCGGTGTATTCGCGTTTCATTCAATAGCCTTCCCGGTTGATTGCCTATACGCATGCAAATGACTGCACCTTCTCCAACCACCGGCCTTTCAAACCGGTTTGTTCCAGACTGCGCACCCTTCCGCCATTTCTGCGGAGTTGCAGCACCCGCGCCACGGTGCGCTCTCCGATCCCGGGCACCCGAAGCAACTCCAGGCGTTCCGCCCGGTTCAGGTTCACCGGGAACCGCTCCGGGTGGAGACGCGCCCAATGTTGCTTGGGATCCAGTTCCAGCGAAAAGTTCCCGTCCGACTCAAACGGCAGCTCCTGTGCCGCGAACCCGTACTTGCGTATCAGCCAGTCGGCCTGGTACAGGCGGTGTTCGCGTGTGAACGATTCACTCGCAGAACCACCCCGGTACTCACCGGGAATATGCGACTCGCCCAGGCCGCGCTGATACGCGCTGAAATACACCCGCCGCAACCCCATCCGCCGGTACAGCCCCCAGGAGTAATTGACAATTTCACGGTCACTCTCATTGGAAGCACCCACGATAAACTGGGTCACCTGAGCGGTCCGGTGGTACCGCTCGCCCTTCCCGGTCAGCCCGCTG
>CAZJJT010000605.1:0-3121 GCA_964546395.1 uncultured Fibrobacterota bacterium | reverse complement strand
CTCCACAGCGGTCTGCTCCAGCGAAATTCATCTGCTTCGGTCTGCACAGAACTGGGCGCAGGGGAGTCAGGATATCGGCGCTCAACAGTCAGCCACCGCTGGTCGCGAGCTCTTCCCCCCTCTTTGCACTTCCCCACCACATGTTGTATATCTCACCTAATACACCACCCAAATATGGAGCTTGTGCCATGGCCGGTAATGGGCAGGGGCGTGCACTGTCCCGGGGGCGCCGCGGTCCGCATGGGGGATTGGGGTTTGCCGAGTACCTGAAGGAGCTTCCGCCGGCACGGGTCCTCGAGCGGTTTGTGCTGGCCGGCCAGCGCGAGCGGCGTATCCTGTCGGCGGCCGAGATCGACCGTATCTGCAGTGCGTTCGCCGCCGGAGGGCCGCTTCGTGACACGTTTGCGGAGCTGAGCCCGGAGGCGCAGGTAGCCTGCAGCCTGTCGTACCTCACCCTTCCCGCCGGGCTTCCCTCCGCGGCGTGCTCTTCCGCCGGCCAGGAGCTTCTCGACTCGTTTCTGGTGCATGTCGTGCGCGACCGCGACGGCAACCTCATGTTCCGCGGGTTCTACGAATTCGAGCCGGCGCTGCGTGCCCCGATGGTGGCGGTGCTGCGCGAGGCGGCAGTTGTTGCGTTTGACGCCGAGCCCCAGTGGCGACAGGCTGTCCACGTGGTGAACGACCTGACCCTGACAGTCATGCTGGCCTCGTCGGGCGTGCTCCAGACCACACGGGCGGGCACGCTGTCGAAGGCCTCGCAGGTGGCGGCGCGGAAGCTTCTCCATTGTGGCAAGTCGCCATGGAAAAGAGAGATACATCGCCCAATTCGCGTACTTGTTGATGTTGCCCAGCGGATGGGGTTCCTGGTGCGCCGGGAAGGCGGGTACCGCCTTGACCGCCAGCGGTTCAACGACTGGCTGAACCTGGGCGCCGACACGATGTACGGCGAACTGGTGCGCGAGGTGACGACGCGCGAGCGTCCGTGGCACTGGCCGCTGGCGGTCAGCGTGTGTGCTTTGAAGATGACCGAAGAGGGGCGGGAGTGGGTACGTCTGGACGCGATGGGCGGCGACGTGACCGCTTCGCTGGAAGCCGGCGCGCAGACCGGCGAGGCGCTGGGGATGCTGTGCGCACAGGTGGTGGACGGGCAGTTGCTGTGCGCGGCCCGTCCCGACGCGCTTGCGCGGCGGGGGGCGGCGGCGGTGGTGCCGCCGCGTGAAGCGGTGACGGTCCTGCCGGACTTCTCGGTGATTATCCACCAGGAGTGTGCTCCGACGGTGCTGCGCGATTTCTGCGAGTTGGGCGAGCTGTTCTCGCTTGACGGTGTGTACCGCGGCACGATCTCGCGCCAGGCGATAGGTGATTCACTGTACGATGGGGCCGGGGCGGAGCGGATCATGGAAAGGCTGTCGCAGTGGCAGGCCCCGCACATCGTGGTGGAGACGGTGCGTGAGTGGGTCAGGGTTTTCGGGCGGGTATGCGTTCCGGACGAGGGGGTGGTGCTGGTCGGGGATGCCGGTGTGGGGGAGCAGCTCGGAGCGCTGGAGTCCGCACGGGGACTCATAGAGCCGGTCGCGGCCGCGCGGGCGTTTCGGATCAAGCCGGGGCATGTGGAAGAGGTGCGGCAGATGCTTGCGGGGCTCGGGTTCGACACGCGTGCCCCGCGCGTGTGGGTCGAGCCCCCGGGGACGGTTTCGGCGGTGGACCAACTGGAGCAGGAACGCGACGAGCAGTGCGAGTTGGTGACCGATACCGCGTCGGAGGCCGTGGCGGTGCCGCGACGCACTCCTGGCACCGGCGGCAAGTACGGGGCCGAACTGAAGGAGCTTCCGCAGTCGGAGATGGACCACGTGATCGACTACGCGATGCTGATGGGGCACCGGCTTCGGTTGGAGTACGAGGGAAGTCCGTCGCTGAAGCGCGGCGAGTACACGGTCCTGCCCGCGGCGTTCAGTTCAGGCGCGGAGGGTGTGGTGGAGGGCGAGGATGTGCGGACCGGGACGCGCAAGCGGTTCCTGAGGGAGCGAATCAAAGCCATAGGAGTGCTGGAATCATGAAAAAGCACTGTGACTTCGTGCATCTGCACAATCACACGGAGTACAGTTTCCTTGACGGGGCGATCAAGATCAAGGAACTGGTGAAGCAGGCGGTGCAGTTCGGGATGCCGGCGCTGGCGATAACCGATCATGGCGGCATGTTCGGGGTGATTGAATTCTACAACGCCTGTATGGCCGCGGGAGTCAAGCCGATCCTGGGGTTTGAGGCATACGTGGCGCCGGGCTCGCGGCTGGAGAAGAAGAAATCCGAGGGAGTCGACCCGTACTCGCACCTTGTGCTCCTGGCACGCAACGAGGAGGGCTACCACAACCTTCTGGAGTTGAGCAGTATCGGCTACCTGGAGGGATTCTACTACAAGCCGCGTATCGACCTGGAGGTGCTGCGTGCACACGCCGCGGGGCTTATCGGCACCAGCGCGTGTGTGGCCGGATCGATTCCCCGCGCGATTGTGGCGGGGAACATGGACGAGGCGAGGCGGCAGACAGCCGAGTTCGTGGAGATGTTCGGGAAGGGCAATTTCTATCTCGAACTCCAGGACCACGCTATCCCCGAGGAGAGGGTCGCCGCGAAGGGGATGATCGAGATCGCGCGGGAGATGGACGTGCCGCTGATAGTGACCAACGACGCGCACTACCTGCGGCAGGAGGACGCCGCGTCGCACGAAGTGCTCCTGTGTATCCAGACGCAGACCACACTTGCCGATCCCAACCGGTACCGGTTCAACTCAGACGAAGTGTATTTCCGTTCGCCGGAGGAGATGGCGAAGCTGTTTCCCGAGCTGCCCGAGGCGATGAGCAACACCCTCGAGATTGCCGAACGCTGCAGCGTCGACCCTTCCTCGAAGGCACAGTTGCCAAGGATAGTGGTACCCGACGGCTACGCGTCGCAGGAGGACTACCTGCGCCAGCTCGCGGTAAGCGGGCTGCAGAAGAAATACGCGCATGTGACGCCTGGTCTCGAGGAGCGGCTCGAGTTCGAACTGAACACCATCTGCAGCATGGGCTTCGCAGGCTATTTCCTCGGCGTGCGCGACTTCGTTACGGCCGCACGCACCATGGACATC
>CAZJJT010000604.1:0-3129 GCA_964546395.1 uncultured Fibrobacterota bacterium | reverse complement strand
CTTGTTGCTCGCCGCGATGATGCGCACGTCCACCGACCGCGACTGGTTCTCGCCGACCCGCTTGAACGTGCGGTCTTGAATGAACCGCAGCAGTTTCACCTGTGCCTGCGGTGTCAGCTCCCCGACTTCATCGAGGAACAGGGTTCCCATGTGCGCCTCTTCCACCAGCCCGGCCCGCTCGCGCTCGGCGCCGGTGAACGCGCCTTTGGCGTGGCCGAACAGCTCGCTTTCGAACAGCGTGTCGGGGATCGCCCCGCAGTTCATCGCCACGAACTGCCCTTCATGCCGCCGCGACATCCGATAGATGATCCGCGCGAAGAACTCCTTGCCCGTGCCCGACTCGCCCCCGACAAGGACGGTGGAGTCGGTAGGGGCAATCTTGAGTGCCAGGCCGAGTACCTTCTGCATGGCGGGACAGCCGGCCATGAGGTCCTGCAGCAGCCGCTGCTCCAGCTCGGCGCGCGCACGGTCCTGCTCCATCCGCCGCGCCATCTTGTCGAGCACCTGCTTGAGATCGCGAAACGCGACTGGCTTGACAAGATAGAACGCCGCACCGTTGCGCACGGCGTTGCGCGCCTCTTCAAGCTCTTTGACCGTGGTAAGCACCACTACTTCCGCCGCGGTGGGCCGCGTCTTGACGTACCGTACCACGTCGAGTTCCTGCACGGCCAGTTCGACCAGATCGAGCAGGATGATTCCCGGGCGTTCGCGGTCGAGGAGCCCGACGGCTTCCGCCGCCGACCGCGCATACAGTACGCGGTAGCCCTGCAGCGACAGGTTGTCACCCAACGACTGTTTCAGCGACTGGTCGGCGCTGATGATGAGAAGTGCCTGTTCGGGAGTTGCTCGACGGGCCATTGGAGGTCTCTGATGTGTGACGTTCAGCGCGGAAAATACAACGCGAAGGGACATCCGCTCGCCGAGGGACCGGCAGCCGTGTTCAGCGGTCCTCGATTAGGTCGGCTCCCGCCGTCGCTCGCACCGCGAGCTGATCGCAGCGTTCGTTCATGGGATGACCGGCATGTCCCCGCACCCAGGCGAACGTCACGGTATGCCTGGCGCAGAGATCGAGGAGACGCTCCCAGAGGTCCGGATTGAGCGCCTTCTCCTTCTTGTTACGCCGCCAGCCGTTTGCGCGCCACTTCGCCGCCCACCCCTGGCTCATTGCGTTTACCACGTACTGCGAGTCGGTTACCACGCGCACGCGACAGGGCTCCTTCAGCGACTCCAGCCCTGCTATCACCCCGCGCAGTTCCATGCGGTTGTTCGTGGTGTGCGCGTATCCCTGTGAAAGCTCTCTGCAACGCCCGTCGTGTTCGAGCACTGCTCCATAGCCGCCGGGGCCGGGGTTGCCGCTGCAGGCCCCGTCACAGTACAACGTAACTTCCTTCATGCAGCTCCTGTCAGTACCTCAGCGAGATGCAAGCCAGTGCCTGGTGAGCGCCGTAGGCATGCTCGATGCCGGTCCGGCGCGTCTGCCACATGCGGTAGGCGTAGGACAACTCGAAGCAGAGCGCACCCTTGGTGACATAGGCCAGCCCGCCGCTCAACGTCTGCTGGTCGCGAAGCACCGTCGGCAGTTCGCCGAGTGTCGTGGGTTTCTCGTCCTCGCCGTAGAACGTAGCCGCAGGCTGGTCGTCATACTCGTCGTAACGGTACCCCAGCCGCACGAGAAGACCCGTGCGCGCCACCGGTACCTCCGCGCCGACCCCTGCGCCCACTTTCCAGTTCGCCGCATCGGTCCCCTCCTCGGCCGAGGGGTTCGGGCCACGGAATCCCGCCTCGGGGGTCAGCACCACGAAGGGGAACTTCACGGCAACGCCAAGCGCTCCCTCGTACATGTAGCGCAGCCTGCCGGGGTCGTCGTAGTAGTCGCTCGAGTCGGACAGCAGCAGCGGATAGCTCCGCTCCCAGTCTCCCGAGAACCTCACCGTCCGAGGGAGTACGAACCGCACCCCCAGCGACAGCATGTCGCTGAACTGGTAGAGGAATCCCATGCGGATATCGTATCCGAGGTAGCTGCGCTGCAGCGAGTGCTCGTAGTCGCTCTCGCGAATCGCCGTGTCGGGGACCACCCCTCCCACCGTGTAGTGACGGCGTGAATGGACCTCGAGGTTGCCGCCTACCACCGAGGCCGCCACGCCGGCGCTGAGCCCCGGGGCCAGCTGCAGGCCCATCCCGAGCGTGTAGTAGTTGAAATGGCCCTGCGTGCGCAGCGTGAACTCATCCTTGGTGAGTCCTGCCGAGGCCCGGTAGTCTATCACGTCATCGAACACCGTCGGGCACTGATACCCCACGGCGAATGCCAGGCCGCCCCGTGAAGCCGGCACGGCCCAGACCAGCCCGCCGCTTCCCAGTCGAAGGCGTTCCAGGGACGACTCACGCGTTTCCAGCCCACCATCGGTCGCGTTCTGCACAATCAGGCCGTTCATCGACACATGCGCTTCGCGCGCGTGCATGAACCCGAGTCCCGCCGGATTGTACTGCACCGCCGAGAAATCCTGGGCCAGCGCCAGGTTGTTTCCCCCGAGGGCCGTGGCCCGTGCACCGACACCTATCGAGTACGACCGGGGACTGTCGACATCCCGCGCCGCCACGCACGCACACAACACCAGCGCCGCGCAGCACACCCTCGCGGCACGCACCTGTGTTCCCGGCTGTCCCGTGGCCATCACTCGTCCTCCGCGGCGGTCCCGACCTTGCCGCCCTTCCGGCCGTCCAGTTTGCCCTTCTGCAGGTCTGTCCCCGGGGGAGGGGCGCTGCCCGACGGTGCGGTACTGCCTATCGAACCCTCCGGGGGGGGCGGACTCGAAGGGGATACCTTCGTTCGCGGCTCCGGCTCCTTCATCGGCCTGACACTGCGCGGCTCACTCGTGCGCACGCGAGGCTTGCTTGGCTCAGAAACAGGGGGAGGACCGGCAATGCCCTTGGATGGCACGGGAGAGGGACTCACGGCAGGCGAACTGGTCGGAACCGATGGTTTCACCGAACTGCTTTCGCGACTGCCGCCTCCCGGCAGGTACTCGGGCAGGCCCCTGCCATCGGTTTCCTTGGGCATCGGAGCCGGCGCAACCGCTCCCGTAGCCGAACGGTCGATACGCGAGTCGGTGCTGGTGCGAGGAGGAGAGC
>CAZJJT010000603.1:0-3138 GCA_964546395.1 uncultured Fibrobacterota bacterium | reverse complement strand
TGAGAATCGACCCGATCAGGATATTCGACTTACCCTCGATCTGGATCCGCATGATCTTCGCGGTTGCCTCAACATCACGTCCCTCGTGAAGCGTCTTGGCCTCCACCTTGATCTCGTAGTCGCTCGCGACCACATCCGCCGCCGGCAGTATCTCCACGTCCACCCGCTGCTTGGCTTCCACGTCCAGCGAAATATCCTTCTCCGGCGTGGCGTTGGCGGTCCAGTCGAGCGGGAGGCCCAGGTACACGCGGATGCGGTCCAGTTTGACCGTCCCCGTGTTGTGCAGCGTGAAACTCCACTTGATGGGCTCGCCCAGTTTCACCTTCACAAACAGCAAGCTCGCCTCGATACTCACCTCGGCACGCCCCCGCGGGACCAGTTCGAGCGATTCGAACGACAGCCCGTTCGCCTCGAGGTCTTCGGCCAGCAGCGGCCGGCCCTCCGACTTCGACTTGGTGGTGGCGAGGCGCTGCTGTGCGTAGCGGTCGAGTACCAGCACGAAGAACTGGATCTTCTGGTTCAGCTCTTCCTTGGCAATCTCCTTGGGCATGTTGAGCACCAACTGCATCCCCTTCGTGGTCAGCCCCTTCTTGAATCTGATACGCGACACGCGACGGTCGCTGCCGCCCGACTGCTCGCCGACCTCGCGGAACTCGTAGGAGTAGTCCGGTGGAAGATTGAGTACCTCGAGCGTGAACGTCTTGTCGTCATCCACAAACCGCTCCAGCGAGAAATCGTACGTGACCCGTGTGCCCAGCTCGCCCTCCAGCGAGAACTGAAGCGCTTCCACGAGTACGCGATCCTCCTTGGCCTCCTTCTCCAGGAACACCGGCAGGTGGATCGTGGTGTCGCCGTACGCGAGTTCCACGGTGACTGCCTCGGTCTCACGCTGCAGCACGAAATCAATCGCGCGCGACTGGCGGTACGCGAGCTTGCCCACTTTGTACTCGAACGGACGGCCGATCAGTTTCCCCTCGTTGAGTATCCGTACTGTCAGATTCTCGATAGTCAGCAGGGCATTGCGCGACGCGCTGCTGCCCTCCTCTTCACCCACCAGCTTGCGCACGTCCGACTCGTTGCGTATCGTGAGCAGGGCGTGCTTCCGCCCGTCGGCGTCACGGTACAGCACGGCTTTCTGCAGCGAGATGTAGAGCGCATCATTGAGGAACGCGAGCCGTGTCTTCTCGAGATTGATTCCCGTCTGCTCCAGGGCCACACGCGCCTTGTTGTACACCTCGTCCGCTTCGGCAAGCTCGACCTTGCTGCACAGACCCTTCTCGAACAGCGTCTGCGCTTCCTTGTAGTTGGCTTCGGCTGTCGAGAGCGACGTCTGGGCCTGGGTGCGCTCCAGCTCCGCCTGCCTGAGCTGCAGGCGCAGCGTGCGCATCTCCTGCGTTTCGTCCTGGGCCGCGAGGCCAAGTGCCAGCCCGAGTATGCATAATCCGATTGTCCGCACGTGCGTCTCCCTGGTGTCGACCTACTGAGTGTCCAACGTGTTGCCGTCACAGCCCACCGGGCCGCCCCGCTCTTCGAGGAACCCGACCCGGAAATAGCGCGGGCTCCAGAAGTAGTGCCAGGGCCCCTCGAATGCGATACCGATGGTGTTTGTTCCCTTCCGCATGGTCACCGCACACACCCGCACGTCGAAATCCGGCGGCACCGCACGCCAGTCACGGGGTACGCCGTAGCGGTTGATGTCGAGTTCGGGACCTTCCGCCACCAGCGCACCGTTAAGGAAGATACGATACACTCCGGGCATCGAGACACCCATACGCACACGAGCGCGCGAGGTGCACTGCAGCCTGGTGTACACCACGAAGGCATCCTGCTTGTTCGGGTGGCGTTCGCGGTCGAGCCAGAGCGTGGTCGGCCGCCCGTCCTCGGTGCCGACATACACCCAGCCCGGAGGCGGATCGGTGCGGCCGACGGTGAACGCGCTGGCGGGCGGTGTCAAGTCGGGATACGCGGTGAACGGGTTGGCGGATCGCACCTGCCGGAGTTCGGCCTTGCGCTCAACCCAGCGTGCCGGCATCGCGATGCGCGCGCGCAGCTGGCGCGCGCGGGCCGTGTCGCCGGTTGCGCCGTAAAACGAGGCGAAGCGACTGAGTACCCACGGGTCGCTCGAGTCGGTGGCGGCGACTTCGCGGATCACCGGCTCGACCACTGCCCGTCGCGTCGTGTCGGCAACGTCGCCAAGGGCCACGATGCGGTGACGGCACCATGACGAAATAAGCTGGCGGCCGAGTGCGGCGAGGTCGGCATCCTCCGCCGCCGCCATCTTCCGCCCGACCTCGAGCCCCCTGCCGCTCTCCATCGCCACCAGGGCCTCCACCGCGGTCCGCTCCACCTGGTCAGCCGTGCCACGTGCGGCCGCCCGCTCCACGATCGCCAGCAGACGGTCTTCGCCCGCGGGGGCCAGGCGACGGCGGTTCAGTGCGAGGAGGAAGCGCATGCCCGCAAGACGCTGCGGCACCGGCCGTGCGCTGTCGACACACAGCGACAGCACATACTCCACCATCGATGCGTTCTCGACATCCACCGAGTCGACTATGCCCAGCCACGAGTCGGGGCGGACACGTTCCGCACCAAGTGTACGCGCAACGATGTCGCGCGCCGGCTCGGGCGACAGACTGGTGCTGACCCCCGGTGCGGCGTCCCCGTTGACACCGGTGACACGGCAGACAATGTCCCACCCGCCCATCTCCTGCGACAGTTTCACCAGCAGTGCGTTGGCGCCGGCATGCAGACGCACCCGCACGGCATCATCGTCGGCAACGCACCCGCGGTACAGCTGGTGGCTCCAGACCAGTTCCCCGTTCATCCATACCTTCGGCCCGTCATCCGAACCGATGAACACGCGGGCCTCGCAGTCGTGCGGCGCGTGAATCCAGGTGAACAGGTAGCAGACCGCCCGGACTTGTTTGACAAACAACTGACGCACGTCGAGCTGTCCCGCGCTCTGTGCCACCTGCACGGGAAACCATCCCGCGTTCTGCGTATCACTTATCGCGAACGAATCGCGCGGGCTGAACGGGCGACTCTCGGGGCCGAAGTCACGGTGGAAGCCCTCCATGCGTGGATTGTCGAACGGACCAAGCAGCCACCACTTGCGGACCGTGCCCATTCGTGAAGCGTACA
>CAZJJT010000602.1:0-3147 GCA_964546395.1 uncultured Fibrobacterota bacterium | reverse complement strand
GACGATGCCGTCTTTGCCAGCCAATTCGTCCCGTACATGACGAATCTCACTGCTGCACACCGCGATGTAGACGTAGTACTCACCTGGTTGGCTGCTGTGCAGTTCAAGAAGCACCAGCCCGAAGCGACTCAGTTTCTCACGCATCGCCCTTCCTGCGGGTGCCTCCAGCACCACATAGACATGCTCCGAGTTTTCGTGAGAGTCGCGAGTGGTTGCCAATCCGTCACGAAGGATATCGCGGTACCCATCCGCTGTTCGTACCAATGGAACGCTGCCGCTGACGTGCGCGACAGCGGCAAGCAACAGCCCTGACATCCATGTGTTGAGATACCTATTCATTGCATTTCCCTCCTGTGGAACCAACAATCACGCGGTGTGCTCTCTCTTCCCGATAGCGCAACACGGTGTGCGCACCCGTCTTATGCCAAGCATGCAACTGGAGCAGTTGGCGTCCATTCAACAGAGTTCCCAAGAAGCTACCGTCGTCGCCCCATCCGGTGGTCACGCGGCCGCTCCGCATGCTCTCCGCATCGCGTCGGCCCTGGTGGCCAGTTCCGGACGAGACCTCCCGCCTGACGATAAGCGTGTCACGTTCGCCGCCAACGACAAAGACCAGAATGACGTCCAGTGTGTCCGGGAGGGGCGGCGGAGTACCCATGGGATCGACTCCCCACGAGATGAGGCTGAAGGTGTGCATGGCCTGAGTTCCACCGTCCGGTATGTACCTGTTCTCCGGGTGCCCGGAAAGCACGTTGAGTTCCTCTGGCCCATGTGACGTTGCAGTGTACCCATGGGGAAGAGAATCGCGGCCAGTTAGGAACACCACCGTTATTTGGAAGCAGTCTTCACACGCGTTCGTATCAAACGACATGTACACCGTATCAAGCAGTATCGTGTCGCGGGAAAGGTTGTACACCTCCACCGTGTCCGTGTCGCGCCCCACATACACCGTATCCGGCGAGATCTCAAACACCGTGTTGGCGGCCCCCGGAAGCCCCAACGCGAGCAGCATGAGCAGAAGAGCACTGCGCAGAGACCGGTTCATGGCAACCAGAACCAGCAATGCAGTTGTTCTATTCATGGTTCCCTCCACCGCCTGAGATGTCGACGTGTCGCTTCGCACCATCCCCGACCCGCCGAATCTCTGTTCCTGAGGCACCTCGCGCCCCAAAAGTGAATGCGCCTTTGCGCCTGCCGCTCAATGTCATACCCTGGCCAACACCGAACAGGTCTTTGTCAGCTTGCGCAACTGGTGGCCTGACTGCGGCCCCCGCCGCCTCCCGCAGGACTACCAGTGTGTCCCTTTCGCCATCGATGGCGAATACCAAGGTGACACCAATCGTGTCGGGGACCGGGTCCGGGGCCATGGGCTGCGTACCACACGGGAAGTACATCCACAGGAACAGGTCCACCTCTTGGCCGCCCGGCACACGCATCGGGCCACCAGGGAGCATCCAGAGATCTGTGTTGAGACGCACTGGTTCGAGGAGTGTGCCCACACCGTACAGGCGGAGCACTTCCGACATGCAGAAATTGAGGTTGCAGCAAACGTACCGACTCGTGTCGAGCAACACGAATATCGAATCGAGTTCTATCGTATCACTGGACAGGTTGGTGAGTACTGCAGTGTCCGGCCACTTCCCTTCATACACCGTGTCCGGCGAGATCTCAAACACCGTATTGGCCGCCGCCGGGGACTGCAGGAACAGCGGGACCAACAGGAGAACACTGCGCAGGGATGGATTCATGACTTGCCCCCTACTTCTTCTTCATCTCGTCCACCAGCGCCGACAGTTCTTCGATGCGCGCGTTCTGGGCCTCTATCTGCGCCTGCTGCTCCTGCATCGCTTTCACAAGCACCGGAACCAGCCCCACGTAGTTCACACACTTGTACGATGCCGTATCCGGTGGGATGTCCGCGGTGCTGTCAGACAGACTCGGTGGCGGGCCAATGCTGGAAACCAGCTCCGGGTATACCTGTTCGAGTTCCTGCGCAACGAAACCGTACTGCTTCTCACAGGGCAAGTTGAGCCCAGTCATCGACAGTGTGTCATACCAGTATGTATGCGGCTGGAGCTTGAGTAGACCCGTCAGCGCGTCCGATATGGGCACAATGTCGGTCTTCAGCCGGGCATCCGAGCCTTGGTACAAATCCGTGCAGTAGGTGCTTCCATTGAAATAGCCGGCGTAGGTGCTTCCGTCGGCATACAGCCCGTAGTTGTTACTCGAACTGCCGTTCGCCTGAAAGAAACCACCCATCCTTGTTGAGCTGGTGCTGCCGCTTGTGGAGATCCCGACAACACCTTTCACTTTCCCGTCGAAGCGCCCGCCGGCGCCGTTCGGGCTGGTGTTGCAGAAGCCGTATACGGCATAGGTTGCCCAGCCGCCCGAGGTGGTCGCGTCGTTCCACACCGTGAGACCCGAGTAGCCCCCGCCCGTCAGGCCGTAGATCGTCTCGTAGCCGTAGTGTGTGGTCGCCTTGTCTTTGCGGTTCGAGTCCCTGAAGGTGATCACGTCCGGGGTCAAGTTCAGCTGCCCCATTGTGGCCACAATGCCGCCCGCCAGAAGCAGAATGCCGCCGGCGCTACTCAGTGAGTGAGTGAGTGAGTGAGTGAGCCGTGCTTCGTGCGCATGTGCGCCCTCCGTGTGTTGATGGTGTGGCGTGCGACCCACCTGAACCTGCATGAGAGGTCGCCGCGCTGTGCAGCAACCAATATACGATACCCCACAGGTCTGTCAAGCGCTGGTGCAGAAATGCGAACCGGGGCTTCGCATTTCCCGCGGGGTACCCCGCGAAGCCCCCAACAACAGACTCCTTCTACAGCCCCACCTTCGTACTCAGTGTCGACATGATATCCTCGTACACCGGCAGGAACTCGTCGTAGCGCTCGGGGACAGTCCAGAACGCCACGCGCACGTTGTGGGTGCCCACCCTGAACAGGAACTCTGCGTAGCGGAACGGTCCGAAGCGGTACTCCCACTTCAGCGCGAGGCGACTGCCGGCCATGAACGTCGTGGTCGCGTACTCTTCGGTGATATTCGCCCGATTGACACCACGTACCCCCGCCAGGTACTCCTCGTTCGAGCGGTTGAGATGCTCGATAATCGCGCGGGTGCCCTGGGAGCCGTCAACTGTTGAGCCGGCAA
>CAZJJT010000601.1:0-3149 GCA_964546395.1 uncultured Fibrobacterota bacterium | reverse complement strand
GTGGATCATACCGCCGACAGTCGGGACGGGGGTGTCGATGCAGTCGAGTACCGTACTCCTGCGCATCGCCAACTACACCGAACCGACCATGGTCGATGTCATGCCGACGGCGTTCGCGGTTCCGGTGCGCGAGCGCTTCGTGCAAGCGCACAGGAGTGCGGCGGTGAGTCTGCTGCCTGGGCCGGGACTGGTGGTGAGCGTGCCATGGGAAGGCGCGTACCGGGTGGAGGTGTACGACCTGGCCGGCAACCGCGTGGCACGGCGGGACGGGGACGGTGCCGGGCGACACGAGTTTGCGTCTGTGAGGGGTGCGGTCATTGTGAAAGTGGTGTCTGCCGGCCGCATGGTGGTCCGGCAGCGTGCCGCGGTGGACGGCTGGTAGCCGCGCAGAACCGCACCGCGGCTGGTCGCGAGCAACGGGGGGGAAACGTGCACGAGAAGCGACTGCAGCGCGGTGCGCTGCCGTGGGTGGGAGTCTGTCTCTGGGGCGCGGCGCTGTGCACGACAGGTGTGGCCGCTCCGGGTCCCGAACTCGAGCAGTTGACCAGCGGCACGCACACGCGTGTTGCGTGGGTACACGCCGGAACCAAGCTCTATGGCGGCGGCGCGATACTCGGTTTCGACAGCCGTGCAGACCTGGCGCACGAGATCCTCCCGGCTTCCACCAACCAGAACAAACCGATCCTCTGCACCGGCGGCAACCGCGTGGTGGTGTCGCGCGATTTCGAGGTGCACGTGGTGAACTGGGACGGCAGCGGGCTGCGGCATATCGCGCATGGGATCGCCAGTGATGTCTGGGTGGAACCGTCCACCGGCCGCGAGTGGGTGTTTGTGCGATCGGGAGACTCCACCGAGCACCCGATCTGGCGGCATGCGCTGGACGGTAGTCCCGACTCGGTGCTGGTCTGGGACCAGAGCCCCTCGGGTGACTACTACATGAACTGGTGGCAGGTTTCCGAAGACGGAACCTTCGCTGCCGACTTCCTTCCCTGGAACCGCTTCTTTGTGATAGAGCCCGGCGCCGCCCCCCCCGGCAGTCGGACCGGACTCGGGCGTGGCTGCTGGAGCTCACTGTCGTCCGACAACAGCCGCTACAGCCTGCATTTTCCCAGTGACGGTGATGGGCACATGGCGTTCCGGATATTGCGGTACATGGAGTTTGTCACCGATATCGCACTCGACCCGCAGCCGCGGCCGGAGGGAACCACCAACGAGTGTTTCCATCCACGTTTCGCCAGCAAGGGCGCCCGGTTTGTCTCGATGAGCGCGGGGTACACGGGGAGCAAGGAGAGCGACAGCGCCGAGATCTACGTCGCGCGCTTCGCCGCCGATTTCACGTCGATTGAGGGCTACGTGCGGGTAACGACGAACACCGCGACCGACTACACGCCCGACGCGTGGGTGGGGGTGGAGCCGCTGGCTCCTTCCATCAACCTCGCCTCTCCGGCTCTCGAGTTTCTTGTTGCGGAGGGCACCACGGCGAGTCTCAGCGATACCATGCTGGTGTCCACGCCGCACGGGGACCTTACGGGCCTCCGGGCGCTCGTCGACTCGGTGTGGCTGTCCGCGGAGGTGGATGAGCAGGGGGCCGAGGCCCGGGTGGCAGTACGGGTGGACCCCACGGGACTTCCCAGCGGCCGTCACACCGCCCAGGTGTCGCTTGGCGGCGTAGGCACGGGTCCGTTGCTTGCGACCAACGAGTTTGCCGTGACCGTGGTCGTGACCGGCACACCGGTGCCGTGCGGCCTCACGATCGAACCCCTCAGCGCCCGGATTGCCTCGGGCGACACGCTGCGTTTCTCGGCGACCGTGCTCGACCAGCAGGACCGCGCCCTTGACCCACAGCCGCCGCTGCAGTGGCAGGTGTCGCGGGCGGGGCACACGATCGGCAGTGACGGGCTGTTCACGGCGGGCGATTCGTCTTCGGCAGGGCTCTGCACGCTGAGCGTGTCGGCGGGAGCGCTGAGCGCGAGTGCGCAGGTGATGGTGACCGGGCCGTCGGTGGACCCGATTCATCTTATCAGCCCCCTGGGGGGCGAGGTGTTCATGCCCGGCCAGCGGGTGAACGTGCGCTGGACGTATGTCGACCCGTTTGTGCTGTACATGCAGGCGCGCGTGTCGTTCGACCGCGGGCTGAGCTGGATCGACATCGGTCCGGAGCAGAACAAGTGGAGCCAGATGTCGTTCGGGTGGCTCATACCCGACACGCTGTATCAGGGCGGCACGGCCGTGAGTACGCTCTGCGACAGCGTGCTCCTCGGGATATTCGACAAGTGGGACGAGGATGTGCGCGTGGTGACTGCGGTCCCGTTTACCATCCGCGCACCCGTGCGCCTTCTCTCGCCGCTGGCCGATACCGTGGTGAAAAACGGTGACACGCTGGTAATCGGCTGGGACGCGTCGTCGTCGGTGGCCGGCGTGGAGGTGCAGGTGTCCCCCGACAGTGGGGAGACCTGGCTGAGTCTGACCGACTCGACAATCACGCGCAGTTCGCCCGACTGGGGCGCGCTTGCCTGGGTGGTTCCCGTGGCAATCGGTGCAGACACGCTGGCGTCGACTTCAGCGCTCGTACGCGTGTACAACTACACTAACGAGACACAACAGGCGGTATCGTCAGTGTTCGAGATCCGTCGCTGGGTGGTGAGCCTGTTGTCGCCCGACTCAACCGGTGTGTGGCGGACAGGTGACACGCTGCGTGTGTCGTGGCGGCTCGACCCCGCGGTGGTACACCAACTGTCTGTCTTCATCTCAATCGACAGCGCACAGCGGTGGGATATCGGCTGGAACCGCCCGGTCCGGCAGAGCGACAGCGCGGCCCACTGGGACTGGCTGGTGCCGGTGCTGCCGTACGATACGGCGGTCGGGCTGGTCCGGTTGTGTGCCGACACGCACTGCGTGTTCGGCGGGCCGTTTGTGCTGTACCAGTCGCCGATCCGCGCCGTGTCTCTTGGCGGGAGTCTGACTCCCGGTGCTGAGATCATCATCAGTTGGGACACCGACACCACGATGGTGACAGGGGTGCGTGTGTACCTGCGCAATACATCGGACTCGACACAGTTTGCAGTCGATTCCCTTGTCACAACCGATGACAGTGCCTGGCAGAGCGTCGGCTGGACTGTCCCGGAGGAGTTCCCGCCCGGTGTGTGGGT
>CAZJJT010000600.1:0-3150 GCA_964546395.1 uncultured Fibrobacterota bacterium | reverse complement strand
CAGCGTCAGTACGCCGTTGACAAACAGCTGGTACGAGCGGGTACACGCAAGGTGGATCGCGGCGCCACGAGGTCGCCCGGGCAGGTACACGTTGCGCCGCACATAGAACCCCGTCGAGAGCGTATCGTCGGGCCGGAGCAGACGCGGGCGGGTGTCCTCGGCATGGCCGAGCCTTCCCCGCTTGCCCAGCCGCGGCGCCCGCCATCCCTCAACCGGCCCCTCCACCGTGTTCCATGCGGCCACGCTGTCGCGCCGCACGGCCCACGAGCTGTCGGTGGGGAAGCTCAGCGTGGTGAAGACTTCCTTGCCGTAGCGGTCGGGGTCGAGCTTCGCCAGCGCCTGCATGATCTTGGGGTACCACACGCGGTCGGTCAGTTTCTCGCGCTCCATCAGCGCCCGCCCGTCCTCCAGCGCCACGATCGCCTTGTCCTGCAGCTCGAACACGATGTCCTCGAGTTGGAACACGAGTTCCTCGCGCTCGATTTCGTCCATGTCACGCGGCAGCTCCGACGCCCCTTTCAGGGCCCGCGCGGCAAGCTCGGCGTAGTCGCCGCCCACCAGGTAGCAGACACGGCCGAAGTTGTCGAGGCAGTTGTCAACCCCCTCGCCCTCGAGTTTCAGCTCTTTCATCTCGCGATACGCGCTGAGGTAGTAGTCGCGCACGCGCAGTTTCAGCGGGTCGAGCGTTTCGTGCAACTGCTTGAGGTACTGATAGTAGTGCACCGGGCGCTCTTCGATCTGCTTCGGTATCGGCGCCTTCAGCATCGCGTTGACCGCCTCGAGCTCGTACTCCCCCACCGTCCCGTAGTTGCGCAGCAGTGCCGTGCGCGCCTCGCCTACCCAGTGACGCTGCTCCATGCCAAGGGAGTCGAACTCGGCAGCAATCTCGAGGGTCTTGCGGTACGGCAGGAAACTCTTCTGGAGCAGTGAGGCGGCAAGCGTGTACAGGTCTTTGTCAAACACCGCCTGCTTCACCGGGTCGAGCTTCTCGCGCTCCTGCGTCAGCCACGCTCGCGCCAGTTCGTCGTACAGCGCACCAATCCGGTAGGCAGCCTCGAACATGCGCTCGCTCTGGTACTCCACCACGCGCTGGTATGCCGTCGCCACCTCGGTCAACAGCTCCGCTTTCTTCTGCTGCTGCTGTCTGAGCACCTTCGCCGGCAGCACCAGTTTGACCCCCAGGAACTTCTTCTCCTGCATCCGTGCCAGGTTGTATGCCGCTTCGGCCGCATAGTAGCTGTTCCCCGCAAACCCCTCGGCCACCAGCTGCTGATCGGTCTTCTGGGCCGCCAGGTACTGCAGCCGCGCGTTGGTCTCATCGTCCATTGCCTCGTACGCACGCCCCATCTTGTACACCGCTTCGACACACCGGTCGGTCCGCGGAAATCGTATGGTGTACGTCTTGAACACCGCCAGTGACTTCTCGTTGAGCCCGGCCTTCAGGTAGTAGTCCGCCGAGCGCATCATCATCACCTCGACGTCCTTCTCGCCCGGGTAGAGCCGCGCGTACCGCTCCTCGGCCTCCGCCATCTTGTCTGCCTTGCCCAGCTTCTCGTAGGCGAAGGTCAGGTTGAACAGCCCGT
Source organism: uncultured Fibrobacterota bacterium (assembly GCA_964546395.1). Classification (GTDB taxonomy): domain Bacteria; phylum Fibrobacterota; class Chitinivibrionia; order Chitinivibrionales; family CAZJJT01; genus CAZJJT01. The sequence goes on along the minus strand of CAZJJT010000600.1, from coordinate 1,567 downwards.
CCTTCGCCTTGTCCGACTCGGGGTACTGGGCCACGAGCATCTCGTAGACCTCGGCTGCACGCTTGAAATCGTCGTCACGCTCGCAGGCGGTGGCGGCGTTGAACAGCGCGTCCGCCGCGTACTTCGATCGCGGGTACTTGCGCACCAGTTCGGTGTATACCCGTGCAGCGTCGGCTGACTGCTTGAGCTGCTCGTACGCTTCCGCGGCGTTGAACAGCACGATATCGCCGTACTCGCTGCCGGGGAAATCCTGCTCAACCGCCAGCAGGGCCTGCGCGGCGTCGGCGTACTGCTGCGCGGCGAGAAGCTTGCGCGCGATGAGGAACCGCGACTCGAGCAGCAACCGCCGCGCTTCGTCACGCTGCACCCCGGCCGGTCCCTCGCGGAACACACGCTCGAAGCTCTCGGCGGCAGCCTGCCAGTTCTCTTCCTCGAACCGGCACTGCCCCAACCGGAACAGCGCTTCGTAGAACTCGTGCACCTGCGGTCCCATCGCGATGATCTCGCCGTACATCGTGGCCGCGTTCGCGTACATCTTGCGGTTGAAGAACACCGAGGCCTGCGCGAGCAGCACGGTGCCGCGTGAAGAACCGTTGGGAAACAGCTTGACATAGTTGTCCACCGACTCAATCAGCTTCACCGACGTCAGGTCGAGGTCGCCGGGCGCCGCGAGCGAATCGTCGGGGAGCAGACGCTGGGCAATCGACACCGCGTTGAGGGCTGCCTGTTCGCGCCGTGCGCTGTCGGCCTCGGCCATCTGGCTGTACTTCACAAAGTGGCCCCACGCCGCCTGCGGACGCTCCAGCTTCGTATCAAGGATCACCGCCAGGTTCCACCGTGCGTCGAATGCCCGCGGGTGCTCCGGGTACGCTTCCACCAGTCGGCGGTAGTTCCGGGCGGCCCGCTCGAAGTCCTCGCCGGACCCGGTCTCGGTGGCGCGCCGGTAGTAGGTGTCGCCGACGTAGAGCCCGACCACCGCCACGAGCGAATCGACCCGGGTGACGGTCGCGCTGTCAATCGTGCTGTAGGTCTTCTGCCACTCGCTGCCACGTTTAAACCGCTCGAAGAACCGCTCGCGCTCGGCCAACGCCGAGTCAAGCTGCCTGCGCCCCTCCAGGATGGCCACCACGTTCATGGCTGCGTCGGGCGCCGCGATGGTCACCGGGTACTCCGCCTCGAGGAACCGGTAGATCTCCAGTGCCGCGTCCAGTTCCTGCACCTCTTCGCGCAACTCTCCCATCCGTTTGAGTACCACCGAGGAGTAGTCGAAACTGCCGATCAGCCGCAGGAATCTGATAGCGTCTTCCAGTGACCCACGCTCGTCAAAACTGATGGCGATGTAGTCGATCGCCTCTTCACGCAGCAGCGGGTTGGCGAGTTGGTTCTCCTCGCCGTGCGCCTTCCCGAAATCGAGGTCGACCTCCTCCACCAGGTAACGGTACACCGCAATGGCTTCGTCGTACTGATCCTGCATGTAGTAGCACCAGCCGAGGTGGTACAGCGCCTGCACGAACTGCGGGTGGTCACGATGAAACAGCACTCTCCGGAACGCCTCTTCGGCAAGCTT
>CAZJJT010000599.1:0-3152 GCA_964546395.1 uncultured Fibrobacterota bacterium | reverse complement strand
ACATTTTCCTGCTTCGCAGAGAAATATGTCTCCGGGAAACCCGGGGCGGTTCACCAATAGATATACCGCATCATCCGGTCGCGATCGCCGTTAGGCAACTCCTTCATCGAAGGGATCACGTACCGGTTCTCGTAGACGTCCAGCAGCACCTTCCCGTCGTTGCCGTGCTCCAGCGCCCGGTCGTGCTGCCACCGCATCATGAATGTTGCCCGGTCGCCGTTGGTTTCGACATCGAAGAACAAGAGACCGAACTGCCACTTGACATCGTGGATGCGGGTGATGACACGCTCGAAGTACTGGTGTGAGAGGCTGGCAGTCACGAGACTCCGCACCTGCTCGTCGAAGCCCTCCAGGCTCTCGATGATACCGATCTGGCGTTCCTTGTTGTCCTCGGTGGTGTGCCATACCGAGATGAACCGGCCGGGGTAGCGTACGGGCATGCACAGCTTGCAGTACACGTTCGCAAACGCCTCGGCATCGTCAACCACGCAGTGGATCGACCCCTGCCGTCCGCGGAATATCCGCGTGGTTGCGGGAGCGAGGTACCGCGCACCAACCGTCGACAGCTTCGTGCGTTCCATGATTCAACCCTCCAGCCTGGTCAAGTCGGTCTGGATCATCACCAGGTTGTAGTAGTGCCCCTTGCGGTCCATCAGCTGTCCGTGCGTCCCATGCTCAACGATGCGTCCGTCGTCGAGCACGTAGATGATATCCGCCGCCTTCAATGTCGAAAGCCGGTGCGCGATGACGATGGTGGTACGTCCCTTCACCAGCTGCGACAGCGATTTCTGGATCTCCTGCTCCGACTCGGTATCGACGTTCGACGTGGCCTCATCGAGGATCAGGATCGCCGGGTCACAGAGAATCGCGCGCGCGATGCTGATACGCTGGCGCTCGCCACCCGAGAGACCGGCGCCCCGCTCGCCCAGGCGGGTGTCATAGCCGGAAGGCTGTTTCATGATGAACTCGTGGCAATTGGCCGCGCAGGCCGCGTCGATGATGTCGTTGGGGGACGCGTCCGGACGTCCGTACGCCAGGTTCTCGGAGATAGTGGCGCGGAACAGGAACGGCTCCTGGAGCACCAGACCGACATGGCGCCGGAGCGCCGAGTTGCGCATCTTCCGCACGTCCACGCTGTCAATGGTGACCGACCCCTCCTGCGGATCGTAGAAGCGGCAGATCAGGTTGATGAGCGTGGTTTTCCCCGAGCCGCTCTTGCCGACGACCCCGACGGTCTGGCCCGGGTGGATCGACATCGTGATGTCCTTGAGCACCGGCTGGTACGGATCGTAGCCGAACGTAACATCCTTGAACTCGATGGCGCCGTGTACGCCGGGCAGTGTGATCGGCTCGGAGGGCTCCTGGATACTGCTGTGGGTATCGAGAATCTCGAATATCCGCTGCCCGGCGGTAAGGAACCCGGTCAGCCAGTTGGAGAACATGGTGAGCGCCGATATCGGGCCGTAGAACATTCCCACGTACCCCAGGAACGCCATCATGGTGCCCAGCGTGATGTGCCCCTCAAGCACGCGTCGGCCGCCCGCGTACCAGATGATGAGACCGCCGAGGCCGAATACGTAGCCGAATACCGGCAGGAACGTCGCGGTGCTCTGGTCCACCGCCCGTCGCGAATCGCGCGTTGCCTGTGCGGCATCGCGGAATCGCTCGTGCTCACGTTCTTCCTGCGCGAACGCTTTCACCGTGCGGATACCCGAGAGCATACCATTGAGCAGGGCTGCGAGCTTGCTCTGGCTGTCCCAGAAGCGGTAGTAGCGAGGGTAGATGGTGTGCCAGAAGAACCAGGTGCCGACCACCACAAACGGAATGGGGATCAGCACGTGGAACGCAAGAATCGGGTTGAGTCTGAACAGCATGACGCCGATGCCCAGCACGAGCAGGATATTGACGAAGAACCCCTGGGCCATCTGCTGAACGAACCCGTGGAAGTAGTCGACGTCGTGGAGCAGTCGCGTGATCAGGTTCCCCAGCGAAGAGCGGTCGTGGAAATCGACGGAGAGCTGCGAGAGCTTGTCGTGCAGGCGGCTGCGGAGGTTGTAGGTGACCTTGGTGCCGACCGAGGTGCTCATGCGTCCGATAGCGATGTTGAGCAGGGCACGCAGCAGTGAAGCGCCCGCGAGGCTGAGCACCAGCCAGATCAGCAGGTGCGCACGCGTCTTGCTGGTCAGCACATCGTCGACCAGGATCCGCGTCAGGTACGGCGGAAGCAGGTCGAGACTCACCCCGCAGAGCATCAGACCCAGCAACCCCGCCACGTACGTCGCATAGGGCTTCATCAGGCTCAGTGTCCGCGCGAACAGCTCCCCCTGCCTGGCACACCGCGGACAGTCGGCGTCACGCCCCGGTAACGCGAGTCCGCACGAGGGACAGACCCAGGGATTGGGTTTGTCGAACACCGACAGCGGCTCTGGCTTGCCCTCCCGCGAGTCCTCTATGAACAGCCGGACTCGGTCGAACTCCTCGCGGAGCTGGTTGGTGAATCGCACCAGGTCGAGAAACACCCCTGCCACGCGCACCTGGAAGAAGTTGCTGCCGACGCCGCGGAATATGCGGACTTTGTCAACCTTCTCGCGATCGAACGGGCCGAACACCCCCTCCGCCGTGGGGTAGCCGGGTATCAGTCCGAGTATCTGGGTATCGGTGACAACGACCCAGCTCTCGTGGCTGTGGCCCTCCATGTCCAGGTCACCCTGCATCGTGACCTCGATATCGTCAGGGTCGATCCCGATCTTCTCGAGTTCTTCGAGCAGCGACTTGGGCGTACTACCAAAAGAAATGGCGTGCCCCGGGGGGGGCCCGCCACGAGCGTTCCGCACTGTCATCACGACCATCTCCCAGCCGCCGACATACTTCCGCATTCCACGGGGTACCGACTGCTGTTGGCGGGGTAATGTAGCACACCTGGTGCGGAGGGGCAACAGTTTTATGAACTATTTTCACGGTGGAGGAACGGTGGGGATATGCCCAGAGACCTGATTGTCATCGGTGACCGCATACTGATCGACCCGGGGAGCGAGAAGACCAAGACCGAGTCGGGGCTGTACCTGCCGCAGGGACTGGCTGAGAAGGAGAAGGTGCAGACCGGACGGGTTGTCAAGGTTGGGCCGGGGTACATCGTGCCCCACCACGAGAGT
>CAZJJT010000598.1:0-3156 GCA_964546395.1 uncultured Fibrobacterota bacterium | reverse complement strand
GTGGCGCAGGCAATGCTCAACTACATCATTGCCCCTCCGCGCGGACCCGCGAAGGAGTCCGAATTACGACGGCTCGAGGTCCAGGGCTATGTGCACTTGCGCGACAGTCTGCGACAGCTGAGCGGGTAGCGCGGCAGCCGCATGAGAGTCGAGGGCTGCGCGGGTTGCTTTTCACGGGCCACGACGAGGCTTCCGCAACGGTAGGCGGTACCGGCAGTACAGGCGGAAGCGTCACGAAGGAGCATCCAGCCGCCGGTCCTTTCCGATGTTGCCTCCGAGACCGGCAAGGGTGTGACAGGAGTTGTGGCACGCAAACTGGGTACCGACGAGGTGATTGCCGAGCCCGGGGCGCCCTACTTGACCACCTCGGTGGTCACGCAGGGCTTACCGGGCAACCGCCACCATCGTCACGGCCCTGGCGCTGCCGGCTTCAAGTACCGCCAGGTACGTTCCCGCCCCAAGGCCCGGCCTGGCCACGACAGTGTGTGAACCTGCCGCAGTCGATCCGTCGACGAGCCTCTGCACCACTCGCCCCTGCATGTCGCTGAGTGTGAGCAGTACATGCCGCTGCTGGGAGGGGAGGGCAAAGCAGAGCGACGGCGCGGGCGATGCGGCGGTGCCTGGTACCGCATGAAGCGACAGGGCGTATGGGTCGGCACCTGTCGCCCGGTTCAACGCGTGAACCACCCCGTCGCTACTGCTCAGGATGGTCACGCTCGCGGGGGGAAGAGTAATTGTGGCGTCAGGGGCCACCGCGGGAAGCTGCACGTCCTTCTCGCCCACCGAACAACGGTACACCGAGTAGGAACCGGGCGTGTACGCGATGGCATCAATGTGGACATTGAGCTCGGCAGCGCCGGCATTGGGCACCACGATGGTGACTCCGCTGGTGGCAGTATCGTACAGCGCAACCGGTATGATTGCGCCGCTGGAAGATGAGCTTTCGATGACATATGCCGCTCCCCTGGAGGCCCGACGGAACAGGTGTCGCAGCATGTAGTACTCGGGCCTGAACACGCGAGTGCTCTTGCGCAGAGGGTCGTTGAGGCCCCCGCCACCGTTTTCGATGGTATCGCGCACCATGCAGTAGTGCGCGAACGTCTCGAAGTTTGCATGGTACTGCATCATGACCGAACTGGCCCCAGCAACGTTCAGTGCCCGCGGGATGGCACGGGCCACATTCATGCCCACATCGGTCCACGGCCACGCCTTGTCGGAAGCGGGTGCGCCCACGAAGTTCAGAAGGGCGCGCAACTCGACCCCGTACTTGGCGGCAGAGTCGGCCACCTGGGCCATGTAGGCGTCCTGCGACGCGTTCAGCAGGTAGCTGCTCTCCATTGTAACCGATGTGACATACGTACGTGCCTGCGGGTCATTGAACACCGTGTGGATCATCGCCAAGAGCCTGTTGCGCCTGGTAGCGTCGGCGATGTCCAGTTGGCGGCCGAATCCGAGGGTGGGATGCATGCCCCGCGCAGCGAGGTAGCTGCCCACGGTAGCAAGCAACCGGGCCAGCCGTTCGGGTGAGATATAGTTGTCATTGATACCGAGGCAGAGCGGGTCTACGTACGACACATCAACGCCAGTCTGGTCTTTGTACAACTTGCACTGGATGTAGATGTTCTCGGCCAGTTCGGCATACATGGTGGTGTCGATGAGTGCTGTGTTCGGTTCGGCCGTCTCGAGCCACGGGGGCACTCCGCGCGTGCTGTGGTCACCAATGATCCCGAGTGTGAACGGAATGGTGGTTGGGTCGACACCGACCAGCGAGTCAGAGACGCGCTTGCACTCCCGGATGAACGGGTAGAATTCCTGAATAGGCCTGCCACCCCTGACTCCTGCCACGTTCTCCTTGACAGCAGCGAAGTCAGTAACCTCAGGGTCGCTGTTGTCGTTGACATCCTCTACGAGCGGCTTGAGGCACATGAGATAGGTATGGGCCTGCAGGTCGACGAGGAGGTTGTGTTCGTACGGCGACATGGCCGGGTGGAACATGTGCACTTCGCTCCAGTTCGCCAGGTCGGTGAGTCGCTGGTGACGGGCGTTGACATCGAAGGTGACGGTTTCCTGCGCAGCCGCAGTGGCTACCAGGGCACAGACGATGCTCAGGATTACGCTGGCGGTTCGGGTGTGCATGGTTCAGGTTTCCTTTCCGTAGTTATTGTCACGTACGCTACGCGACGCAGTCCAGACACTTTCAATACACATGCGTGGTGAATCCTCTGGCGTTGCTCTCTGCGACATAGACACCGGAGCCCACGTGTGCGCCGAACATTCGTGCCGTGTTGGCGGCAGACACCCCTATGCGTCTGCCTCGCAGGTCAAACACCCGAATCTGCTCAGGCATATGATGTGTCGCGGTTGGTGCGGACAGCTCCTGCGTGGTTCCCACAACCCCTGCCGAGTCGAGGTACAGGTCCTCCAGGGCGAACGACCCCATCGATGAGCTCCCCGGTTTCTGCCAACCCGTGGCCTGGTTGCCGCCGGTACGGTTGTACCACCGGTAGTCGAACCGGTAGAACCCTGGTTTGAGCGTGACCGTGTCGATCACCTCGTGCCAGCCACCAGCACTCCCGCCACCGTTGGAGATAGTCCGGTCGCCCACTGTCATGATGCACTCGTAGTCGGCAGCATTGCGGAACCGGTGCACACCCGACTCGGTCACCCGCAGCCACCCATGCATCCGGAACGCATACCCCATGACTCGGTCACGCACGAAGTACCGTATCTGGTCGAAGACGCCGACCTTGTCGGGTTGCAGGCCCTGCATGGAAGCGACGCTGTGAAACGTGTCCGACTCAAAGTACTCGAAGTCCACGCCATTGAGCGGGCGTGGGCTCACCTTGAGCGTCACCTGTCGGCTGTCCGACCGCCCCTGCAAGTCGGTGGCACGCACCGCAAACGTGTAGGTGCCGGTCTGCGTGGGGATGCCGACGATCGCGCCGGTGCCTGGGATCTTGTTGACCACTTCCCTGCCATTGACAATAGAGAGGCCGGGCGGCAGTTCGCCGGACGCCACCGACCAGCTCACCGAGTCGTAGCCGTACCGCGAAGAGAGTGCGGTACGGTAGCTGCAGTTGACCACCACGGTGTCGAGAACGGTCGTGGTGACCACCGGAGCGGTCCGCGACGATGGCACCACGCGGAGCTACGTGG
>CAZJJT010000597.1:0-3161 GCA_964546395.1 uncultured Fibrobacterota bacterium | reverse complement strand
TCGATGATTAAGACCGGCTTTACCGAACCGCTTGAATGGTACCGATCGCGACCGAGGGAAGCGGCGCCGACTTCGTCACGTCGGTGGCTGCCTACGGCACCCAGGAACACCAACTTGCGGTGAGCCACCAGTACCGTGACGTGCTGCACTCGTTCGCGCTTGTGTCGTTCACACACAGCGACAATGATTTCCCCTACGTTGACCGCAACAACACGCCGTACAACCCGGACGACGACCGGGAGCGGCACATGGAGAACAGTCAGTACACCTCGGGTACTGTTCTGGTGCACCCGCGTGTCTCCCTCGGCAGCATTCGCACACTGGTGACAAACGTCTCGTACACCTACTCCAAGGCACACCTGCCGGCGCCCGAGGGCAGGACCAACAGGACCGCATACTACGACGAGAACCGTGTCACCGTGACAGCACGGCTCAACGATGACCGTGACGGGCGCGTACTGAACGTGGAGCCGGCCATCGGCTACACGTTCACCGACGGTCTGCGGTTCTGGACCAGCCTGGACACCGGAGTTGGGGCAAGCCACGCAACCAGTACCGCTGCAAACAGCTTCGCCGAGGTGGGCACACGCGAGCAGACTCTCTCGGTCCCCGTGTACGGGACGGTCAGGCTGGGCGACCTGTTCACCATCGAACCGACCCTCCACCTGCAGGCAGCCGACATCAACCCCACGGTCAACACTACCGAGGGCCACCACGGCGACTGGCACAGCCGCGAGGCGTCGTTGTCCGCAGCCGCCGACGTGCAGCTTCATGCCACGCCGCTTCTGGCAACAGTGGGTGGCAGTGTCGCGGGGGTGTATAGCGAGACCGAGGGAGGTCTCGATGGGGCATCGCTCAAGACGGTGCTGCCCTCCGACACGACGACCGTGGTCTGGTCAGCCAGGGCCGGAGTCTCCGCGGGCCTCGCCGAGGAACGTCTCCTTCTGTACAGCAACATCGGGCGCTTCAGCAACCAGCCCTCGTTGCGCGAGCGGTACGGCGCAAGCGGGGCCAGCAACCCCAACCCCACACTCGTACCCGAAACCGGTGTGGCGGTGGAGTTGGGCGCGAAGGCCCGGGGGAAGTCGCTGTTCGCCGAAGTGTGCGGGTTCTACGTGCAGTCCGACAACAAGATTATCACGGTGTTCGACGGCAGACAGTCGGCATCGATCAACTGCGACGGCGCGCGCGCCTACGGGGTGGAGACGTGGGTCTCGTGGATCCCGCTGAGCTTCCTCGCCTTCGACAGCCGCGCCACGTTCCAGCACACCGAGAACCTCGCCCGCGAGTACAACTGGTACGGACGCAGACTGCCTAACGAACCCGGAATCGATCTGTTCGAAACCGTGACCGTGGGACCCCTGCGCGGGTTCTCGCTCCGCTACGGTCTGGACATGAAGTCATTCTACTACCGCGACCCGTCCAACGTTGCCGAGCGGGTGCCAGAAGAGACGTATGACGGCGAACCGGACTTCTGGGATGTCCACCATAGCATTGTGCTGGAATACCGGGCGCCCAGGCACCTGACCCTGCGAGTCTCGGCAGTTAACGTAACGAATGAACTCGTAACGGAAGGCAGAGCCGCAAGCACGAGCGCGTCCGGGTACGACTGGGTCCTCTACCCGGAGAATCAGTGGCGGGCAACCTTGACCTACTCATTCTGAAGGCAGGTACAGCGATGGCTACATACCCACTTATCCACCACCCCAGGCAGGGAGGCAGCATGTTCAGAGGCATCGCTCTTGTGTGCGTTCTGTGTGCCGGCACAGCACTCTTCAGTGGTTGTTCCGAAGACAACAGTGGGACCGGCCCCGAGGCCGGCATGGCGATTGCCAGTGACGCAACCGTGCGGGCGTATGGCGGGCACGTGTACGTGCTCGAGCGGTTCGGCGCCGACAATGTGCTGAAGTACGACCCGTCGGTGCTGGGCAGCGCTGCAGCACGGCTGTTTGTCGCCGAAACCGACTTCCAGTCGGGCCTGCTGGAGTGGGTGGATGTGTCGAACAACACGGTTGGCACAGCCAAGGTTGAGGGGGTGGTATACCAGACCCACCTCGGCGACAACTGGAACCCGTCCGACATCGAATTCGTCAGCGACACGAAAGCCTATGTGTCAAACCAGAACGTCCCGAGTATCACTGTATTCAACCCGTCGACTGGTACAGCAACCGGCCAGATTGACATCTCGGCATACACGTTCAACCCCGACAGCAACACCAGCCCAAACGCCAACCAGATGGCGCTGGTCGACACCACGCTCTACGTCATGCTCCAGCGCAGAAACGGGTGGGATCCCGGCGGCACCACGCTCATACTCGCTGTCAACACGACCACCGACTCAGTTGCACCGGCCGACACGATCGCCTGCCAGTACCAGAACGGCTACGACATGGCGTACGTGAGTGGCGCGCTCTACATCACGAATCCGGGGAGCAACTACATGGTTGGCGACGGCGCCATCGAACGTGTGGACCTCGCCACCGGCCGAGTAACAACCGTGGCTACCGAGGATGAACTTGGTGGCAGCCCGAACCAGATTGCGCACACGTCGGGCAGCACCTTCTATGTCCAGAACTACATCGGGTGGCAAAGCGTTTCGGTTGTTGAACTCGACGCGTCGTCGGGAACCATCGTGGACACGCTCCCGGGTGTGAAAGATGCGTTCGGTGGTATCTTCTTCGATCCCGTTTCCGGCAGCCTCTACGTTGGCGAACTTGATTCGGCGGAGGTCGGCGTGAAGGTATTCGAGGACAATGTTCAGACAGCCGGACCCCTCACTTCGAGTATCTCACTCCCACCGGCATCGATGGTGATGGTGCGATGAACAGCGGTCCCCTGCGCTCTCTTCTGCGTGTCTTCGGTACAGCCTGCCTGCTGCTGGCAGGTTGTACCCGCGAATCGGCGCCGCCACAAGGCGCCGTCAATCGGATTGTATCGCTGGCGCCAAGCATTACCGAGAGCCTGTTCGCCCTGGGGCTCGGAAGCAAGGTAGTTGGTGTCACCACCTACTGCACGTATCCGCCCGAAGCACAGTCGGTACACAAGGTGGGTGGGTACACCGATGCCAACCTCGAGGGACTGATCGCACTCAAGCCCGACCTGGTAATCCTTCAGAGTGAGCACGCGAAACACCGGGAGTTCCTGGAGCGGTGCAGAGTGCG
>CAZJJT010000596.1:0-3166 GCA_964546395.1 uncultured Fibrobacterota bacterium | reverse complement strand
GGCGCCCCTAGGCCCGCCACCCCTCTGCGGTGTGGAGAGGGGGGTTCCCCGGCAGAGAGAAACCCTTCCTCTACCGCCTACAGTGTCAAGGCCTTCGTCATGATGGTCACATCGCGGCCGTGGTAGTTCACCTGCAGGTGGCTGCGCCATCCGAGTTTGCGGTACAGCTCCATGGCGTCGGGCGTGTAGAGATAGAGCTGTGTCACGTCCACCTTCGTTGCTTCCCCCTCGGCGCGGCGAACCAGCAGGGAAGCTACGCCCTTGCCGCGGTGACGCCGGGCCACGAACACACTCGCGAGCCAGGGCCGCAGGTCGCGGCGGATGTCCATGTCGTACTGAACCAGCCCGGCCGAGCCGATCAACTCATCGCCGTCAAACGCCACCAGCATGGTGGGTACGCCACCGCGCGTGCACTTGTCCCGCAGCCGCTCCGTGCGCCCTTCCAGTGTCTCGCCCGGATGCAGATATGCCCACTCGCTATGGTGCCAGGCGGCGAGCTGTTCCACGAATTCCAGGTGATTGGCGAGGTAGTCGATCTCCATGGCTACGCAGGCAAATATACCCAACCGACCGGCAGTGGCCGCTGAGCTCATCTGCTGCTTGCCATTCTGCTGCCCATAGGTTACCATGTTGCTGTGACCTCTCACCGGGAGCACTCATGGCAGAACAACGCCTCGGCGTGATCAAGTGCACGATGTCCGCCGGCTACTGGGACCTTCACGTGACATCCGCGCGTATCGTCGCCGCCATGGTTGCCTCGGGCGGCTGGGGAGCGATGTTCGGAGCGCTCGGCGCCGCTGTCGCGCAGTACTTCGCCAACAAACGTTCCGACGAACTTGCGCGGGTCTCGGTGCAGAGCGTGCGCACGGCCCACAAGCAGAACTTCGACATGCCGTTGGGTGATATCGCACAGGTAACCGTGAAACGGCCGGGGACATTCCTCCCCGGCTCCTTCGTGTTCGAGCTGCGCTCAGGCAAGAAGCGCACGCTTGCACTGCGGAACAAGAAGGCGTTCGACGAGAGCACAGCGCTGCTGGAGCGTGTGCTCAGCGAACGGGTCACGCTCAAGTAACCAGTACGGCGAGGAGGCATACCATGCAGGAAATCGTACGCAAGATCCCGGATGCGGCACCACGTGCGGCGCCTCGACCGCCCCGGGTGAAGAAACCGGGTTCAGCGCTGGGCCTCGCCGCGGGTATCGTGGTGCTGCTCTCCGGGCTCGCCCTGCTTGTGCTTGGCGGGCTGGGGACCGCGTTGATGGCGGCGGACGGGGAGCTCGGAAGCAGCTCCGAGGAGGTGGAAGGAGTAGTGTACTTCGTGCTGTTCAGTATCGGGCAGATCGCCGCAGGAGCCATGATCCTGGCCGGCAAGCACAAGGCCGGTGGCGTGAGCGCAATCCTTGTCGGTCTGTTCGTCTCCCTCGGCGTGTGGTACATCGGCATGTGGTCGGTGCTCGGCGGCATCGCGGCGCTGTTCGTGCGCGAACGGCTCGACCGGTACGTTTCCTCGTTTCTCGCCCTCCATCCGTCCGTGCCGATTGCCGAACTTGCCACGTTTGTCAAGCGTACAGAGGCCGACATCGAACTGGCGGTCCTCGCGTTGCGCGACAGGGGTGAGAAGGTGTCGTTTGATGAGGATTCGCGGCTGGTGACTCTGGCATAGGCTGTTGATCGTGGGGACTTCGCGGGGTACCCGCCGGTGAGCGGCTCCTTGCTCTACCCTTCGAGAGCGAACGCGTCCACTCCGAACTGCCCGGTGAGCGCGGCCGCCTCGCACGCAGTCCAGCAGAAGCAGACCACCTGGTCCCGGGCGACCTCCGAGAGATCGATATCACCGGCGCAACGCCATTCCCTTTCGTCGCGCCAGTCGGTGATCGTGCCGGGAGTCTGGTGGAGCCAGGCAGGCGTGTCGGCAGCCCCGGCGTAGTCGACGGGCCGGGCCCCCAGGGCCACTGCTGCATCGGCGGCGATCCCAATCCCGTACGGTTCGAACGACATCTCCCGGTAACGCGCGCGCCAGCGCATGTGCGCGAGAAACTCGTGCGGCTGCTTCGCCGTCAACGACACGCAGGGCGTGTTGCCCGGCATGTGGCGCGGCGAAGCCGCGATGCGGCCGGTGGCGAGGATGCTGCGCAGCGTCGCGAACGCGCTTCGCGGGTACTCCTGCGTGTCAAGCACAGCGTCGCAGTAGTCGCGCACGCGCTCAGTGGGCCACGGGCCGTTGGCAGAGCGGGTCCAGTGGGTCAGGAAACCGCGGCGGACCTTCGTCATCTGCCGCGTGGTCGCTTCGGAGTCAAGCGTGTACTTCAGCGGAACGGTCCTGCGGACATAGGGTACTTCGAAGTCGTTCACCACACCGCTTGCCGCTGCCGCGAGCAACCGCGCCATGGCGCCGGAAGGGCGGAGGCAGAGGGGAACGAGAACGTCGGCGGCGGCGACAACTGCGCAGTCCCGTTGCTGCATCGCGGCGTGCCTGTCCGCGCTGTTGCAGAACACGGGCACGCAGCTCGTGCGAGCGGGATCAAGTCCGTATTCGTGGAGAATCCGCGGCAGGAGCTGCTCGAAGTGGGCCGGGTCGAGCGCGGGTACCAGCACGTGCAGTTGTGCGCCGATGCGTGATGCGGTGGCGGTGACCAGATCCCAGGTGTTCATGCCGACCGAGCTGACGATGGTGAGCCCCTCGGCCGCGGCCCACGCAGCAGCCCGCTTGACAGACACAACCCAGGGCGCGGCAGCACAGGGGCGAAGTGCTTGACGGGAGAGGAGAAGCGCGCAGGTGCGTGGCATGTGTCGGTTCGGCCGGGGAATCGGGAAGTATATTTTGCGCCGTAGTCGGGGCGTGGCTCAGCCTGGTAGAGCACTTGGTTTGGGACCAAGTGGTCGCTGGTTCAAATCCAGTCGCCCCGACCATTACGCTTCTGCGCGCCCGTAGCTCAGTTGGACAGAGCAGCAGATTTCTAATCTGCTGGCCGCAGGTTCGAATCCTGCCGGGCGTGCCATGTCTGTAACCCCGAAGGTGTTGTCCTGCAACGGCTTTCGCGGCTTCGTGCTTGGGTCGCGTCACACCTACACGTTGTCGGGTGGAAGCCGGTACCATCCGGCCTGCTCAGCGGTGAACGGAACCGCCATCAAGTAGCCGGGAGTGCCGACACCGCACAACACGCCTT
>CAZJJT010000595.1:0-3169 GCA_964546395.1 uncultured Fibrobacterota bacterium | reverse complement strand
CGAACCGCAGGCATATCTCGCTCTCCCAACTCAACCGTTGCAACTACACGCGGGTCGTCTCGGAGTATCCCGATCAGCGCCGGCAGGCGGCCAGCGCCCTGCTGTTCCTGGGCAAGACCGCCGAACTCTTCGAGCGCTATCCCGACCAGCGTGTTCAGTGTGCTCATGCGCTGATTGCACAGGGGCGGGCGGGGGAAGTGCTCGCCCGGTACCCCGACTGCCGTCCCGAGTACGCGGCATGGCTCGTGGAGCAGCGGCACTGGCAGGAGCTGGTAGACAACTTCCACGACCAGATAGAGCCCTTCTGCATGGCGCTGGTGGCACTCCACCGCGAACGGGAACTGCCGTTGGACACGGGTTTTGTGCGGCCGACGCGCCCCGCCTCGTGGGACATCCTCGCGGTGCTCGCCATGCGCGAGTACGGGGACGGGAACCTGCGCCGTGCCGACTCGCTTCTCGCAACGCTCGACGTGGTCGAATACGGGTGGCCAGAGCGGCGCTTCGGCCGCTATCTTCTGAGGCCCGTTCTGGCGGGCCTCTCGGGTGACACGGTCCGCATGCAGCGGCTCTGCGCGCGACTGGCCCGTGCGCAACCCTACGCGTTCGCGCAGCGCACGAAACACGATGCACAGTACCTGGCGGGGACAATCGCCGAAGAAACGTATCGTGCTCAGCCATACCGCTACTGGCTCGACCTCCGGCTGCGGCTGCTCAACGCAATACGAGCTGACATGCGCCAAGACACGGTAGCGGCACTCGAGGACTATCAGTCAGTCGCTCTCGACCCGCGCGCATGCTGTCCCGACCTCTTCTGGATGCCCGAGGTCAATCAGGACGAGAAGACAATGTTCCACGGTGACGCCGCCAGGACCTTCGCACGGTGGCGAATACGACAGCTTTCGCGATTGGGGCACGATGAGCGCGAGCAGTAGCAGTGACCGGTGCTGCAGGGCCAGCCACACGGGTCGAACCGCGGGGGATGCGTAGTGGCAGCCGGAGAGCGAGGGTTGCGGCGAGCGGTTGCCGCTGTCAGCCGGGAGCTGGCTTCGGGGGCCATTCCCAAGGGCGGCCGCATGCCGCTGCCTGCCAAGATGGCTGCACGCCTCGAGTGCGACGAGGAAACGGTCGAGCGGGCCTACCGGATACTCCTTGAACGCGGCGTACTGTGCGGGCCGAACTACCCACGGGTACGCGAGAACGTGTTCGCCTGCTCGTGGCGCGATCTTGAAGACCCTTCGTTCGAGCCGCCTCTCGAACTTGCCCGGGCGGTCGGACGCCACTTCTCGTACCGCTCCGAGGAACCCCGCGAGCCGTTGCACCTCAAGGTGACCCGCGACAGGCTCGAAGCTGTCCGCCGCGCCAGGCAGCACGGGCACGACTTCCATGAACTGGTACTGATTACCGACGGCGGCGGGGTGCACCTGCACGGTCGTGAGCGCTACCCGGTGTTCAGCGGCGACTGCTTCGCCATACTCCCCGGTGAGACCCATGGCTATGCCACCGACTCCGGACTCTCGGTGGTCAATGTGATCTTCTACGAAGACGTGCTGGTGCCGCACATCCGCCTGCTCACCGAACTCCCCGGGTTCACGGCACTGTTCGCCATCGAACCCCTGTTCCGCAAGGAGACCTCCTTCCGCCACAAGCTCCACCTGGGCCTCAGCGCCATGCGCACCGCCATGAACTTCGTTGAGCACATCGAGCGCGAACAGGTGCAGCGCGAACCCGGCTGCCGCATGGCGATCCTCGGTCAGTTCATGCAACTCGTGGTACATGTCAGCCGCTGCTACTCCCGTACCCGACACGCCGGGACCGTCCAGACCGATCTCGCCGGCAAGCAACGGGTGGTCGAGCAGGCAGTGGCGTACCTCGAGCGCAACAGCACGCGCGGTGTCTCGGTTCCCGAACTCGCACGAACCGTGTTCCTCAGCCAGAGCCGCCTGCAGCACCTGTTCAAAGAGACCACAGGCATGTCGCTGCTCGAATACCTCCTCCAGGTCCGCGTCGACCACGCCTGTTCCCTCCTTCGCGATACCCGCCTCCCCGTCTCCCACATCGCCGCCGCCGTCGGGTTCCACGACCGCGCCTACTTCGCACGCCAGTTCCGTCGGAAGACCGGGGTGACACCGCTGCAGTACCGCAAACGCAGGGCATAGACTGCGTGCAGGAATATGTACGTCCACAAGCACGTGCTGAGGGCGGCCGCAACAGCAGGATCGTCCTCTTTCTGCGGCTGTCGCGTAGTCCAGTTGTCCCCCTCCTGTCACTACCATGTGGATGCAGTCCTACCAAGGAGGGAGCACACAGCCATGAACACCCGCACTCTGTCGGCCGTATGCGTGCTGGCTGCGCTGTTCGCAGCATCCGCTGTCGCCCAGTACGCCAACACCGGTACACCCCTCGGAATCAACCCGTTCGGGTTCACCGATTTCGGTACCGAAGTCGCCTTCATCGACATGTTCAAGTACATCCGCGGGTGGGAGAACCACAGCGCGACAAACGGGATCACCCCGCTGGAGCAACTCGACGAGGACGGCTGGCCGCTCTACCTCGATCCCGGACAGGAACTGACGGTCGGACACGGTGCCGGCTCCGAGAACCACTACCCCGGGGGAAGGTACCTGTTCACCTGGGAGGGTGAAGGCACGTTCAGCCCGCGCATGTCCTGCACGTTCGCCGAGTACGATCCTGCCAACAAGCGTGCCGTCATCAACGTCGACAGCACCGGCTCGTGGTGGGGTATACGGCTGGACTCCACGAACCCTTCCGACCATGCACGCAACATGCACTGCTGGCTGCCGGGGTTCTGGGATGAAGCGACCCACGCGGTGAAACCGGAGTACGCAAACGACCCCTGGCACCCGGAGTACATCAGGACCATCGAACGCTTCTCCCCCCTCCGCTTCATGCCCCTGCTGCCGATCCACGGTGACGCCGCCGATATCGTCGAGTGGGAGGATTTCAAGCCGCAGAGCTGGTGGAACCAGGGCCACTCTGACCACGCCGGCTACAACCACACCGCACCCGGCTGGTGCGTCAAACTCGCCAACCGGGTCCACGCCGACGCCTGGATCAATATCCCGCACCTTGCCAGCGACCAGTGTGTGCGGAAGTTCGCTGAGCTCATGCGCGACAGCCTGCTTCCCGATCTCAACGTCTACGTCGAGTA
>CAZJJT010000594.1:0-3175 GCA_964546395.1 uncultured Fibrobacterota bacterium | reverse complement strand
CACCACCACGCCGTTGGTGTCGGTGCCGGCAGCGCGGAGGGTGATCGTGTCGTTGATCGCAACTGTCGTGTCTTGCGCCGACAGCGCCACGCGCGGCGCTCCGAGCTGTACCTGCAGCATGATCGTGTCCGGCACCGACTCCACGCTGTCATCGTCGAACGCCCACATCACGACACGCTGTACGCCCGTATCGCCCCGCCCCCAGGTAACGGGCAGTTGCCCTTCGGCCGTCGTGTCGGCGCCACCGGCACACTGCCACACGTACCCCTCTATCGTGCCGTTGGAGTCGCTTGCGTGCGCGTGGAGCGAGACCGTGTCGTTGATCCACACCGAGGTGTCCCCCATCGCCACGACTGACGGCGCACACAGCAGCACCTGCACGCGGAACGTGTCCGTTAGCGACATCACGCCGTCGGTGTCGACCACGGTGACACCCACGACATGGCGGCCGGTATCAGCGCGCGACCAGGCAAACGGCCAGCCCGCGTTGTCGGTGGTATCGCGCAACGCGCCACTGTCGATGGCCCAGAGCCACAACGCCACCGGACCGTTGGAGTCGGACGCCGGTGCGACGAACATCGTGGTGTCGTTGATGGCCACAATCGTGTCGCCCGGTGCCGTGACACTCGGGGCGAGAAGCCGCACGTCCACGTCCACCACACCCGGCGGCGAGCGCAGCCCGTCATCATCAACTGCCCACGCGCTTACCCGGTGCGAGCCGGCGCCGCTCGTGTCCCACCACAGGACAAGTGTCGGACCCGTGGTGACATGCGTCACCGTGTCGGCATCCACTGCCCACAGCACCGAGACAATCGTCCCGTTGGTGTCGAAGGCGCTGACGGCGAGGCCCAGCGAATCTCGCACCGGCGTACTCATGTCTGCCGCAACCGCGAGTTCGGGACGGTACAGGTGCACGTCCACACGAAATCGCATCATCTCCGACAGCGCACCGTTGACCGCGCGGCACTGCACCTGCACCGTGTAGACCCCGGTGTCGGTGGTATCGAACACCACGGCCCACAGCGAATCCGTTGTCGTGTCGCGCCGTACCTCCTCACCCTTGCTCATGCGCCACGCGAAGTACGCGGGGGTCTCGTTCTCTGCCGTTATGTGGAGGCCGACCGTGTCGTTAACCGCCACGGTCGTATCGGGCATCGGAACAAGCAACGGCGGCATGTCGGGCCGGTCGGCCGGGTTGGAGCAGGTCCAGACCAGGCATGCCCCGCACGCGAGCAGTGTCGCCACCAGCCATCGGCGCAAGTGATTCACCTGCGAAAAATAGCACCGGCACCCCGTCGGCCCCCACTGCGTGCTGCCGGGGCATGGCGTATTTTGGCCGGGTTGCGCCGCCCGCCCGCGAAATAACGGTACGGTGTCGACGTAATGTATGTATCTGTCGCGGTGAACGATGGCCGCACTCCTGAAGAGGCTGTTCGATGAGGCGTAGCGTTGCCCTCAGTGTGGTAGTGGCTGTGTCATGCGCGGTGGTGCCGGCCGCGGCGTCACCGTTCCTGCATCAGTATGCGTCGTGCAAGACCACGCGCGACATGGTTCCGGACGGTTCTCGACTCTGGTTGGCGACATCCGGCGGATTGGTGCTCGTTCGCGACACTGCAACCGCACCGGTGGTGTACTCGCAGCCGAACATGTTCCGCGATATCAATCTCGTCTCGGTCGTCCGCAACAGCTCCGGACGACTCTGGACCGCTTCTTCCGGCGGCCACATCACCGAGTTCGACCCCTCCGCCGAGCGCGCCACCCCATACAGCAGTCTCGCTGCAGCCGGGTGGGACATCCTGTGCATGGAACCGTGGAAAGAGTACCTGCTCGCCGGTTCGAGCAAGGGCCTGAGCTTCTTTTCCACCAGCACCCGTTCGGTCGCCTACAACGCGAAGAAGTTCGGGGAGTTTGGTGCGACCGCAGTGCGAAGCATTTCGACCAGAGGTGATACCATCGCGGTGGTACTCGACGAGGGGGTGGCATGGGTCGTGGCGCCGGTGCTCCGAGAGGTGAATCTCAATGACCCGGCGGTGTGGACTACTATCGAAGACAACACGGGACCACGGCAGGCGGAGATCAACGGTGGGGTCAGGCCCTATCGCGACGTCAAGACGAAACAGGGAAGTGTTACGTTCGTGACCGCTTTGCGGTGTACCACGTACTGGGAGCCGGCCGCCAACGACTCGGTGTCCATCTGCACCACCTACGTGTACCGCAACGGCCAGCAGATATTCTGGGCGCTCAACACGCCGGCCATCCTGTGTGTCGCGGAACACGACGGCGCCGTGTACCTCGGCACCGAAGGCGGCAACGTGTGGCGCGCGTTCCCCGACCCTGCGCTGAACAAGCTCGTCATCAGCTCGCTGGTCGACTCCGATGTGCGACAGGCGGCGTTTGATCACGACGGGGTGCTGTGGTGCGTGCCCCACAATGTTACCTACGGGTTCGGGTTCCAGCGGGATGGCGTCTGGGGCGCAGTAACCCATGACAGCCTGCAGTCGACGAGTTTTGGGCACATGGACCTGGGGTACGAGCGGCAGATGAACCGGGTGATGGTGGCGTCGGACGGCGACCTGTGGTTCGGCACGTTCGGGCACGGGGTCAAGTGGTACGACCGTCAGAGCAGGACGTGGACCGCGTTCCAGGACCCTTCGTTCGGCGGCCCGACCGCGGCTTCGCCGCTGGAGCGCTTCGCGCCGGAACCATACAAATGGTGGACCTTCGTCGGATCGCTGGCCGAGGATGAGAATGGCTACATCTGGATCGGCAACGAGCGGGCATACGACGGCAACGTGGTCCATGTGTTCGACCCTTCCACGGGCCGATGGCGCTCGCTTAACAAGGACACCTACGGGTTCCCGGGCACCTACACGCGCGCGCTGGCGGCAGCACGCGACAGTACCGGGAACACGTGCGTGTACGCCGGTTTCCATGAAGAGGAATCGCTCGTCGGCTATGGCATCTCGCGGATCAGCTACTCCGGTGATGCGTTCGGTGGCGTGCTCAACGTTGTCAGTGCGCTCACGCTGACCTCGGTCCATGCGATCAGGCCGGTCAGCGACACACTCGCCTGGGTGGGAACCAGCGTCGGGCTGCACCGGATGCGCAATGCGCGTGTCACTCCATTGACACGTATCGAGAAGATTCGCCCGAGCCGCCCGATCTACACCGTCGC
>CAZJJT010000593.1:0-3175 GCA_964546395.1 uncultured Fibrobacterota bacterium | reverse complement strand
CTGCCGGTGCTTATTCGGCCGCTGGATGTTGTCAGCGTGTAGGCTGCAGCCACCGTAATCTGTTGGCTGGCAACCATTTACCCGGCCTACCAGGCAGCCCGGGTCCTTCCTGCCGAATCTATTCGCTACGAGTGAATGGCCGGGTCTGCGGGGCAGCGGCACGTGTCAGAGGGGACATATGAGCGATGCGCTGGTGCGTGTGGAGCATGTGGTCAAGGCGTTCCGCGACGAGGGTAACTCGGTCGAGGTGCTGCGTGATGTCTCGTTCACGCTGACCCGGGGCGACATGGCCGCCCTCCTCGGCGTCTCCGGTGCCGGCAAAACAACGCTCCTTCAGATACTGGGCGGCCTGGATGTTGCCGACAGGGGCAGTGTCGTGGTTGACGGCAGGGAGGTGAGCGCGCTCCGGGCTGCTGAGCTCTCCGTGTTCCGCAGCGGACTTATCGGGTTTGTGTTCCAGTTCCACCATCTCCTGCCCGATTTCACCGCCCTCGAGAATGTGTTTATCCCCGGATTGATAGCGGGCAGGAAACGCAAGGCCTGTATCGACCGCGCGCAGGACCTGCTGCAGAGCGTGGGACTGGCCAACCGTGTCAACCACTACCCCTCGGAGCTGTCGGGGGGTGAACGTCAGCGGGTGGCCCTGGCGCGCGCGTTGTTCAACGAACCGGCGCTGGTACTGGCCGATGAGCCCACGGGGAATCTCGACTCCTCCAACGGCGAGCACCTGCTCGAGCTGTTCCGCAAGATGAACAAGGAGCGCGGGCAGACGTTCCTGGTGGCAACGCACAACGAGCGGCTGGCGGAAGGGCTCGGGACGACGGTGGTGCTGGAGGACGGGCGCGTGGTCGGTAACGCCGCGTAGGGTGTGCGGCGGGTAATTTCCGAGGCGCCGGGACGTACTATGCTGCCGGGGAGCGGCAGGGAGGGAACGCTGGCATGGGTCTGTGCGAGCAATGCGGCAAGAACGCGGCCAACGTGCATGTGACGCAGATATCTCCGTCCGGGACGGTTGTGTCGCACCTGTGTGAGGAGTGCGCGCGCGCCCACGGTATCGAGATCAAGATCGGCGATGCGGCGGCGAGTCAGACCGCGCCTGAGGGCGGCGAGCAACCGGAAGTGGTGTGCGGTCGCTGCGGACTGAGCTATGCGGGGTTCCGCGAGAGCGGCAGGCTGGGGTGTGCCGCCTGCTACGAGGCATTCGGCACCGAGATAGACAAGCTGCTGAAGGAGATGCACGGTTCGTGCGAGCACCGGGGCAAACGCTACTCGCGTGTGGCGGGAGCTGTCCGGGACACCGCCGAGGACATCGCGCGGCTGCGCGGCGAACTTGACAGGGCGATCTGTAACGAGGATTTCGAGGAAGCCGCGCGACTGCGTGACACGATAAGCGCGCTGTCCTCCCAGAAGGGGTGAGTGCAGGGTGATTTCTTCCGACCAGATGTGCCGCGTGCCGGCATGGTTCAGCAATCGCGGGCCCGAGTGTGACGTGGTCGTGTCGACCCGGGTGCGACTTGCCCGCAACCTGGCCGGATTCCCGTTCCCCTCGCGGCTCTCGCTCGAAGAGCGGCGGGTGGTGTTTGGGACGGTGCGGGATGCCTGCCGGGAGGTGCCGCAGTGCAGCGAGTACCAGGTCACCAACTTCGCACCGCTGCGCAGGCTCAGCCAGGAGTTCCTGATGGAGGAGCGCGCGGTGAGTCCTGAACTCGTGGCCGCCGAGGGTGATCGCGGGATAATCGGCACCGAGGAACACCGTGTCGGACTCCTGGTTAACGAGGAAGACCATGTCCGTCTGCAGGCCATGGACTCGGGCCTTTGCGCCGAAGCCCTGCTGAGCACCCTCGACGACATCGATACGCCGCTCGGACGGCAACTTCGCCTCGCCTACGACGCCCGGCGCGGGTTTCTCACGGCCTGTCCCACCAACGCGGGCACGGGTCTGCGTGTGTCGTTTCTGCTCCACCTGCCTGGCCTTGCACTCACGAAGGCAGTTGACCAGGTGCTGCAGGCCGCCAGCCAGATGAGCATGGCCACACGCGGCTTCTTCGGCGAACACTCCGAGATCGTCGGCACGTTGTTCCAGATATCCAACCAGGCCACGATGGGCGCTTCCGAACCGGAATTCCTCACCAGCACCGAAACGCTGGTGCGGCAGGTGGTGAATCTCGAACGGCAGGCGCGCCAGCGGATCCTGCGCGAGGCACGGACCGAACTGGCCGACAAGGTCTACCGCGCCTACGGAATCCTCCGCTACGCCCGCTCCCTTTCCGTACACGAGTTCCTCAACCTCTCTTCGGCGCTTCGGGTCGGTATCGACTGCGAGTTGCTGAAGGGGCTGACCACGCTGGATGTCAACCGGTTGACGATGATGGTGATGCCGGCGCATATGCAGACGCTGTACGACCGGACCATGGATGAAGCCGAACTCGGGGTGCTTCGCGCCGAGACGGTTCGGAGTCTGCTGAAACAGAAATTCGAAGAGACCTGAGGGGCGGCGCGATGCGCCCGGAGGGCATGAAAGGCTGAAGGGCATGGTTAACGGGATGTTTACGGACAGAGTGAAAAAGGTGATGACGATTGCGCGCGAGGAAGCCGTGCGTCTCGGCAACGACTACGTCGGCACCGAGCATCTGCTCCTCGGGCTGGTCAAGGAGGGCGACGGCGTCGCGGTGGCGGTGCTGCACAGCCTCGGCGTGGATCTCGAACAGCTCTCGCAGAATCTCGAGAAGGCAATCACCTCGAGCGGCGGCATGATGACGATTGGGGCAATGTTGCCGTTCACGCCGCGCGCCAAGAAGGTGCTGGAACTGGCGGCCAACGAGGCGCGGTCGATGTCGCACAAGTATATCGGCACCGAACACCTCCTCCTGGCGCTCATCAAGGATACCGAGTCGGCCGCAGCCAACGCGCTGATCGCCGCGGGGCTGGAGTACGAGCGGCTGAAAGAGGAGATCCTTCGCGTGCTTCGGGGCGGCGAGACCAGTGCGGCCCCCAAGGAGAAGAGCAAGACCCCGTTCCTCGACCACTTCGGCCGCGACCTCACGCAACTGGCGCGTGACGGCAAGCTCGACCCGGTCATTGGTCGTGACCGTGAGATGGAGCGAGTGGTGCAGATCCTCAGCCGTCGCAAGAAGAACAACCCTGTGCTGATCGGCGAACCGGGTATCGGCAAGAC
>CAZJJT010000592.1:0-3186 GCA_964546395.1 uncultured Fibrobacterota bacterium | reverse complement strand
CTGGTAGCCGGCGGCGACACTGTTGCGTGCGGCAATCGGTGATGTGCTCGCGGGAGCCCCATCGCGCACATGCCTCACGAACTCGTCCACTATCCGCGGGTCAGCACCACCGTGGCTGCCCGTCGAGGCCGGTATGAAGTACTGCTCGTCACCATACGGGTTGTAGAACGTCCTGCGGTTCCACAACCGCACCACGCACCGCCCGGGCTCATCCCCGAAGTTCTCGATGCGCCCCTCGGTGCCGATCACCGTGTAGTTGCGCCAGGCGTCCGGGGCGAAGTGGCACTGCTGGTAGCAGCAGAACACGCCGTTGTCCAGCAGCATCTGCATCATGCTGATATCCTCTACGTCAACCACCGGGTTCAGCCCCTTCTGCGACAGCGGCGGCCAGTTCTCCATATGCCAACTGGCGTCACCGTACTCGCCGGGTGCGTGACGGTCGGTGATACGGTCGTACAGCGTCAACCCACCCATCGCGTTCACCCGCACGGTGCTGCCGCCGCAGAGCCAGTGCAGGACATCAATATCGTGTGCCGCCTTCTGCAGCAGAAGTCCGGTGCTCTTCGTGCGATCGGCATGCCAGTCCTTGTAGTACGCGTCACCACCGTACGATATAAAATGGCGGCACCACCCCGCCTTGACCTCACCGATACGCCCCGAGTCAATCAGTTCCTTCATCTTGAGCACGAATGTCATGTGCCGCATGTTGTGACCCAGGTACAGGCGCGACTTGTGCTTCACTGCCGTCGCCAGGATGCGGTCGCAGCCCGTGATCGTGATCGCCATCGGCTTCTCGAGGTACACAGCCTTGCCCGCCTCGAGCGCCGCGACGGCGTGTTCCTCGTGAAGAAAGTCGGGCGTGGTGACGAACACGGCACCCACGTCGGGCCGCGCAAGCACCTCACGGTAGTCGGTGGTGACGAACGCCTCCGCGCCGAACCGCTTGCGGAAGCCTTCCAGCTCGGCCGGGTCGATGTCCGCCCCTGCAATGACCCGCACGCCATCCTCCGGGCGATGCGCGTTGTTCGCCAGGTACCCACGCCCTCCGGCACCTACTACACCGATACCCAGTTGACTGTTACCCATCGCTGCCCGCCTCCTTCGTGCACTACACCGCCTCAGCGCCGGTCGCTCTGCAGCGGCACCACGTCACAGCTCGACTGGTACCACTCCAGCATACGGTTGCGGAGCGCATCGCGCACGCCCGCATATGCCGGATCGTCAATGCAGTTGTTCATCTCCTGCGGATCTCGCTCGAGGTCGTACAGCTCGTCCCGTTCGTACAGTCGTCTCACGTACTTGTGCGTCCGCGTTCGACACATGGCCGCCTTGCTGTGAAACGCGTGACCGTGGTCGAGCTGGAGACGGATCCGCGGGGTGTAAAGCCCCAGCCCGTCATCGTTGGCCGAAGTCGACTCATGCTCATCGGCCTGGCGCTCTCCCTCCAGCCTCCCGCCTTCGCAGAACACCGCGTCACGGTGCTCCGTCTGTTGCCCCGCGACCAGCGGAAGCAGCGATCGGCCGAAGTGCCAGTATGGCGGCTCAACACCGCACAATTCGTACACTGTCGCGGGGAGATCGACCAGCTCCATCAGCGCGTCACGCACTCCCGGCTTCGCCGGTACCCCGCTGGGCACCTTCACCACGAACGGCACACGCGTCAGGCAGTCCTCAAGCGTGTTCTGCGTCTTCTCAACCAGCCCATAGTCACCCGTGAAATCACCATGGTCCGAAAACAGGAACACCGCCGTGTCGTCGTAGATACCCGCCTCCCGCAGCGCCTCGAGGAGGAGGCCGAACTGGTGGTCAAGCCGCGCACACATGCCGTAGTAGGTCGCCCGAAGCTCCGACCAGCGATCTTCGGTCCACCCCTCGAGGTGCTGACCCTCACAGATCCCCTTCAGGATTGACGGCTTGCCGAGCCACCCCTCGGGAGTCTGCGCACGCGGCGGCAGTGCGGCCCGATCAATTGCGCTGAACCAAGGCTCCTCCACCCCATACGGTGGGTGCGGGTACTGCAGCGGAAGGTAGATGCAAAGCGGCTGGTCGCCCTTGTACGACTTGATGAAATCGATGGCACCGAACACGTTCGCCCAGTCACCGTCACAATAGATACTGTCATCTCCCGTGGGGAGCTTGCCCGCCATGAACGAAAAGAAGGTGTCGGAGCCGGGCTCGCCGCGCCAGGGCGTCCATGAGTGAAGGCCCGCCTTCGGTGTGTGCCCCCACCGCCGGTAGTCCTCTTCGGTTGCGCGGTACTTGATGTCCGCGTGCCGCTCGAAGCCGAGCTGCCCCGGAACGAGATCGTTCTTACCCGCCCAGAACACGAAGTAACCGTTGTCGCGGAGCACGCGAAGGAGGTTGGTTTCGCCCTCGTGCTCCCGAAGCATGTAGTGCATCGTGCGATGGCCGCGTACGTGAGGGTACCAGCCGGTCATGAAACTGCAGCGTGACGGAGTACACACCGGGTTCTGGCAGAATGACCACTCGAACGACACCGCATCCGTCTTCACCCACTGGTCGAGGACCGGCGTGGATGCAGCCGGGTTGCCGACATGCCCGAGAACATCCCCGCGCCACTGGTCCGGATTGAATATGACGATGTGCGGTTTGCGTGCCATGGAGCCCCTTCCGACAGAGCCGCGGAACCAGCATGCGCAGAGGGGCGAAGATACTACATGCTTCAGTAGTTTTCGTCCACGATCGTGACGCCCGGAAGCAGTTCACGGGCGTGAACCTTGCCAAGCGTTCCGTTCTGATCGAGGACGATGTCGGCGTCGGGCGCGTAGTCAAGTAGCAGCTGACGGCAGTTGCCGCACGGAGGCACAATTGGATAGTTGTTGAACCGCCGGGCCACCACCACTACTGTCCTGACCTGGCGCTCGCCCTGCGTGAACGCCGCTCCAAGGGCTACCGGCTCGGCGCAGGTACCGTACCCGCACGTCTGGATACTGATCCCGGTATACGTCTTTCCGCTCGAGGCAACAGCTGCAGCGGCACACGTGTGGCGCCCGGGGACATAGTTGGCTCGCAGCACCTCCTGGGCAACTTCGATAAGGTGTTTATCCTGCTCAGTCAACGGCCGGAGTTCCATGGGGCCTCCTCGGTACTCGGAGGTGGTAATATAGGATTGGGGAGAAGAAGCAAGGGCACAGGAGTCCTCTTTTTCTCCTGTGCCCTGTGTCC
>CAZJJT010000591.1:801-3202 GCA_964546395.1 uncultured Fibrobacterota bacterium | reverse complement strand
TTGCGGCCAGAGATTCGCTGCCCCGGGAGTTCACCTACGACCCCGGGTCCTTGTCACTTCGGTCTCCAATGTGCGGTTGACTTTCTAGCCGGAATCGATGATATTGGAGGTGTGCCGGTGCCGATGCCGGTGCGGGGTTCAGTCACGGCGGATATGCCGCGTTCAGAGCGTGTCGTCGGCCATGGCGGGCAGGGGATGATGGCCGGAAACCGTGCGAACGGCGAAAGGAAATACTTCACATGGAGGGCACATGCGGACTCTCACTATCGCCTGCGTCACAGTCCTGACCTGTCTGATCGGCGTTGGCGCGATGGATCTGTCGCAGATCCAGACCACGCTCCTGGCACAACCGCCCAACGGCGGGGACCCGGTGGTCCGCCGGGAGACCATACTGGCACTTGACACCATTCTGAAGTCTGACACGGCATCGTCGTCGACTGTGGTCAAGGGATTCCTGATCAGCATGCTGCAGAAGGTGATGAACGAACTGCCCGACCCGGTGCCCGCAGGTGGTGTGCGCATCTGGCAGATGTACAACGACGGGTATCTGGTGAAGACGTCGAGCATGGTGTTCGCGTTCGACCTGTCAGCGGTGAGTTGGGGTGTTGTCTACCCGCCGAGCCTGGCATCACAGATCGACGTGCTGCTGGTGAGTCACATGCATAGCGACCACTATGATGGCACCACGGTGAACCGGGTGATCGCCGCCGGCGGCGAGGTCATTGTGCCGATTGAGGATGACAGCGTGGGCACGATCGCCATGGCGCCCGGCGACACCCTGACCGTCCGCGGCCTGCGCGTTGTTGCGTACGAGGGATTGCACAGCATACCGGTGCGGATCTTTGAGGTCGTTACACCGGACGGGCACACCTTCGTGCACACGGGAGACAACCAGACCCCGGAGAACCTGCCCACGATCGACGGCGTCGACGTGCTCATGCTGAATGCCTGGGTGAAGGTGTCGCCCGACGCGTCGCCGGTGGAAGGCATGACTTCAGCCATACAGACCATCGTGCCCAGAGTGACCATTCCTGGTCATGTGCACGAGATGGCACACGCCTACGACCCCAGCAACCCCGCATCGCGGGCGCCCTACGAATGGCCCTTGGCTGTTGACACGACCGCGATCCCCGGGAGCATGTGTACGATGGCATGGGGGGAGCTGTACGAACTGGACGTGCCCCTGGGGACCGTCACGCAGAACCATGGTCACAGCCAACCGGGTTGTGCAGCCGTCTACCGCGTGCACGCACTGGATTGTGACGACGGGGCGGGGTTGACCCTGCAGGGGCGTGCCGTGCGCGTGGAAGCGGCGCGGGGCGTGGTTCGGGTTCGCCGCTAGGCGACGGCATGAATGTATGCCGGTAAGATAGACGAGCAGACCGTAACCTCCATGCTATCATGGCGGCACTCCGCAAGAGACACAACTCGACTGAACCCGCAGGGTTCGGCTACTTTGCGGAGGAGAACGGAAGTGACAACTGCAGGGGCCTACGGGCGAAGACACAGCGGGCCGTGGTCGCCAGGCCGCGGCGGCATGTCACCCCCGAGCAGCTCAAGCGATGTCTGACACCTGTGGTGAGCCTGTCGAACCATGGCCGACGTTCATCGTAGCGCAAAAGAAACAAATCGTAAACAATGCCGCAGGCACTGGACTCCATGGTTCTGATGCCCTGATTCAGGTGCTTCTAAGCCGGAGTGCTTGTGCAGAACCAGGCAGCAAGGTGGGCGGATGACTCGGCGAAGCTGGCTTGTACCAAAGAGGCTTCGCGTCTACTTCCGCTACGACCGGTCGCTGTTGGGCAAGATGTGCCGAGTGGCCGTTCCTGCAATTGGCAGGCAGAAGACAGGCACCGGAAGATGCCTGAGCGAGCAAGAAGGAAAGGTCTATCTATTGCCGGAGCGCAATGTTCTCTGCGACCAAAGCGGCGCGACCACGAAACAGCCCTGAGAGGAGAGCCCTCAACAACGATAGCATGAAGTACATTTGAACGTCGTCCTTTCCCGTTTGGTCGGGAAAAAAACTACGTGCATATGGTCTCCACGCACAAGCGGCAAGTCATTGAGGGATCGGGTGGACGATATTTTCGGGAGGGACACCCGGGTGTGCAGCGAACGTGCACCGAGGAGTGCTTGGCGCTCGCCCACCGCCCACCCACAGCGGCCGACACTACCGAAGCGTCGTCACCCGTCTTCTCACACAGTAGGTGTCGGCCTTGAACTCGATGATGTGGTACGCGTGTGCCAACGACAGCGTCCCAAGCCCAATGGTGTAGTAGCCTGGCTGCTGGCATGCATAGCTTCGCGAGAACTCGACCTTGCCATGCATGCTGTAGATGCGAAGGCTGACCGATGATTGCCTGGGCAATGCATACGCTATGCTCCCTCCGTGTATGCCCAT
>CAZJJT010000591.1:0-791 GCA_964546395.1 uncultured Fibrobacterota bacterium | reverse complement strand
ACTCGTGTGGTAGCGCCACGGTCGTCGGCAGGCGGACCAGGAAGCGAGCGGCCGAGCTGAACACTCCCCACCCTTCCGCGTTGCTGGCACGAACCCGCCACCAGTGCTCTGTTCCGTCGGCCAGTCCGTTGAGCCGAACGGACGTGTCTGCAAGCATAGAGTCGAGCACGGTATCGGCGAAGAGGGAATCCGTGGCGACCTGAACGTCGTATTGGAGCACGCCGGACGGTCCCGGTTCCCACGCCAGCAGCGCACTGTCGGTCTGCAGCGTGTCGCCGTCCGCCGGTGTCAGCAACGTGACCGCGGGTGGAGGGGGCTCAACGCCGGCCGTGATTGTGAGGTCGCTGGCGGAGGTCCGATCACCCCCAAACGCGAGCTCAGTCCCGGCGACGGTCAGGTTGAAGTCCGTGATGTCATCGTCGAAATCCGTTCCGTCGAAGGCAAGGCTCACGACACAGTGCGTTGCGTCGGTGTAGCTCACATCTTCAACGGTGGATCCCGCCGGCTCGTTGACAAGCCTGAAATTGCCCGCGTCTAACGTGGCGTCAACGAAGCTTACGCCGACCAGCGTTACGGTGATGCTCCGGTCATCGAGGTTTGCCTCGGTCATCGGCTGGTCCGCGTAGATACTGATCGCCGGAGGCAAGGTGGCCTGGCTCGCCGGATTGCCGGTTGCCGTGGTGACCAGGTAGTTGGTGAACGGGCCGGAGACGCTGTACTCGCAGGCCATCACCCGGTGGAAGGTGCCGCCGCGAAGGCCGGTGACCGTGACAAAGGTCCCGGTGCCGGCA
>CAZJJT010000590.1:0-3204 GCA_964546395.1 uncultured Fibrobacterota bacterium | reverse complement strand
GACATTGGGCGAGGGAGACATGTGTACAGGAAGCAGCGGTATCCGGCGGGGCTTGGGCTCGGCGAAGAGACGGAACCGGGGGTGATGTGACAGACAGACAACACTTCGACAAGCTCCGTGCGATCATCGCCGAGT
Organism: uncultured Fibrobacterota bacterium; assembly: GCA_964546395.1. Lineage (GTDB taxonomy): Bacteria > Fibrobacterota > Chitinivibrionia > Chitinivibrionales > CAZJJT01 > CAZJJT01. The sequence goes on along the minus strand of CAZJJT010000590.1, from coordinate 3,069 downwards.
ACTACGACATGGACAACTGCGAGGCTTACTACCACAAGGACAAGCTGCACTTCGAGAAGGTGGCTCCCCTGCGGCCGCCCACCCCGGCAGTGCTGACGAAGGCGCTTGCGGATGCCGAGCGCGTGCTGGACATAGGGTGCGGTGACGGACGCACGCTGCTGTCGATGCCGGAACGTTACCGGTTCGCGGTCGGACTCGATGAGTCATGGCAGTACATGCTGCTGCCGGCTCAACAGAAACGAGTTGGGGCCGGCGTCCAAAACGTGGCGTTCTGCTGTGCGCAGGCAAGCTACCAACCGTTTCTGGATGAGTCCTTCGACGTCGTATTCTCCGAACGGGGCCCCGTCGGTCATAACGACCCGAACCTCGTCCAGATACACCGGATCCTCCGGCCCGGAGCTTTGCTGTTCTTCGAGACCATGGGCGACTGGGACACGGTGCACACCGAGTCCGAACGACTGGAGCGCCACGGGTTCCGTGTGACCAGTCAGGCCTGCTGGAAGGAGCAGTGGGTCCTACCCGATGAGTATGAAGCGATGCACTACGTGTGTCATCAGGCACGCTACATGGGCAACCCGGTGTCGCCGGATGTCACCGATGAGCAGTTGTCGGAGGACACAGTGTCACCGGGCACTTAAAATGCACCAGTAATGGGCACTTTTTGGAGCCCAAAATGTACCACCCTGAGTAACGCAGCTGTTCATGGACAAGATGTTCCATTTTGTGCCCCATGCTGTTGCGTTGTGGTTCTACTGCCTCTGGCGGTGTGGCGATGGGACCTCGCGCTCCGCGCGAGGGGCACAATGTCACGCAGCACCACTGCGTGGCGCTCTTCGCTCACACGGCTGTGCCGTGTTCCCGAAGCCACCGCCTCTGGCGGTGGAGCTTCACTCGGCTGGCACGAACAGAGGGGAACGCAACCATGAGGAACGTGCTCAGGATGGAGAAGCACCATCGCGGCCCCAGGAAGCTTGCTTCATGCAGATCTCCCTACCTGTCTCTGACACGAAAACCCGCGATGGCCAGTGCGCCCATCGCATCTGTGCACGGCAAACGCGTAGTTTCCCGATCACATGAAGCAGCGTATGAAATCGGAACAACTACTCTCGGCGCTGAGATTCCTTGACGCATTGGCCCTTCGCTCCAAGGGCCGGCTGCCCACCATTCCGCGCATGGCCGAGTCGGCCGGCGTATCCGTGTCCACGATGTGGAAGGCGGTGCAGGAACTGAAGAGAGCGGGGGCGCTCTCGGTTGCGCAACGCCGCGGGACATACGTCGCGCAGGGTGAGCAGCAAGCGAGGCCGAAGAGTGCCGAGGGAGAAGTGCGCGGCGATACACCTCCGGTGCGGACGGAGTCGCTGCTTCTGCGGGTCCAGCGGGATATTCTGACCGGCGTGTTTACGGCCGGCCAGCCATTGCCGTCGCCAAAACTGCTTCGTCAACGCTACGGCGTCTCCCACCGTACACTCGCAAGGACACTGGCGGCCAGCGGCCTCGTCGAACGCTACAAGCGGGGCTACCGCATCCCGTCGGTGGGGGTAAGCCCGTCGACGAACCGGATCCTGACGATCGCGATCTGCAACTCAGACGGCGTGTTTGAGTCCCACACCGAGAACCGGTACAACATTGTGCGAGCACTGGAGCAAGAGTGCCTGAACAACGACATCGCCATGACGACGGTCGGATACGATTTCCGCTCTGTGCGATGGCGTCCGGCCATCTTCAACCGATTCAAGCGCGAGCGCGCACTCCGCGAGTCAGTGCTCGGCGCCGTGGTGTTCACAGCCAAAATCCCTCGCGACGCGATAGGGGAAGTCTTGCGGTTGCTTCACGAGCTCAGGCAACCGGTTGCGCTGCTCGATGACATCGGAGGATCGTGGCTTCCCTCGCCCGATGCGGCCCAGTCTCTGAACAGGGCGTTCGTGACCTCGAACCCTGCCTCGTCAGGAGCACAGATGGGGCGCTACTTGCTGAGCCTGGGACACCAGCACGCCGTGTTCCTCTCGCCACACCACGATTCCCCTTGGTCGCAGAACTGGTGCCGGGGGCTTGCCGAGACGTTTGAGGCCGCGGGCGCGCGCGTTGACATAGTGACCGCAGCACGGGTCCCCGAACCGGCCGGCTTCTCGGAGTCCAATTCGCTGTCGCACACCGTGGTGCGCGCGCTTGCCAGACAGTCCGACCATTTCTCTGAACGGTTCCTGAGTCTGTCCTGGGAGCGTGTGATGGCTGGCATTGTCGGAGAGATGCATCGGTTCGCGCTTCACGAAACGGTCGCCCCGTTGGTTGACAGGGCCATGGCCATCCGCGGCGCAACCGTTCTTGTCTGTGCCAACGATGCCACCGCGATCGAGTGCATGACCTTCCTGGGGGACAAGCGAATCCGGGTGCCCACCGACCTCTCGGTTGTCGGGTTCGATAACATCATCGAATCGTATGCCCACCAGCTCACCACGTACGACTACAACGGAAATGCAGCGGTTCGCGCGCTGCTGAACCACGTCCTGACCCCCTCACGCGCTCGGCCACGCCGTGCGCCGCAGATCGCGGAAATCAAAGGGATGATCGTTGAGCGAGGGAGCGCCCGGACGTGCCCGTCTGCGGAGCGGCAGGTTCCTCTCGTGTCAACCAACGACCGGTGACCTGCACGGACGGCCACCGGTTCCGGCCCTGGCCTATGGACCTCCGACCTATCTGTGATTCACCGAAGAGCCGACCAACAACACGCCATGCTGCATCCGCGCGGGGTTGCCGCGCACGGCCCTTCCGCGCATGTCGTACCAGCCGTCCGTGCTGACGCGCCGGCGAGCAGGTCCGAACGCAGCGACTGGTCTTGCCGTCCCGGTGGCGCCCACAATAGCCTGGTAGATGATCTGCGCCATTGCCCGGCCCCCGTCCCCGCTTGGATGCAGACCGTCGGGGAAATACTCGGGATGAATCGTGAGAGGAGTGTAGTTGTCAACCACCGTACAGCCGCGAGTGGTGGCTATCTGCCTGATCAGCGGATTGATACTGTCCCTGACGATGGCGCTCGCCGCGGTATCTGCCTGGGGCGTGGGTAGACAGAGG
>CAZJJT010000589.1:0-3210 GCA_964546395.1 uncultured Fibrobacterota bacterium | reverse complement strand
CTGGGTGAGCTGGTTGTTCATCACGCCCGGCATCGCTCAGTACGACATCGAGGTGGCGGCCACGGCAGGCGGTTCGCTGCGTGTCTTCGTGGATGGCTCACTGGTAGGCGCACTGGCCAACTCAGGGACCGGCTTGGGCAACCCGCTGCCGGTCGTTCTCACCAGGGGTGCACACGCGATCAGGGTTGAGAGCACGACCGGTACGGCGGTGACTGTCGACAGCATCGTGATCGGCTCGACGCCGGTGAGCGTCGGCAGAGGCAGGGGTATCGTGATGCCCGGTGCCGGTATTGGCACCCCGAGTGACGCGTCCTCGGCCACGTGGGCGCTGCAGGCACTGCCGGCGAGCTCTGCTGCAGTTGGCCCGGCACACACGGGCCCGAGCAGCCCCCCGTCGGGGGCCACTGCGCCACAGGGGAACACGCAGCCAGCGCCGCTCCTCAGCGCCGTGCAGACTCCCGCTGCAACGCTGGACTTGTCAGCTGAGCAACAGGCCAAACCGAGTGACATCCGAGGCGACGACCTGAAGGACCCAGGCTCACCGGCAGTTGCCTTCCTCCCTGTCGACATGGGATGGCGTCCGGAGCGCGAGTGTCTTCCCGTGGTGGCGGTCACGGCCGATGACTCAGCGGGTGGTCACGGCGCTGCCAACACGATCGACCGCGATCTGCGCAGCCGGTGGACATCTGGGGGTGCCGAAGGCTGGATTGCGTATGACCTGGGGACCGAGCAGCAGGTGAACGGAGTCACGATGGTCTGGTATGCGCTGCGACGCACGGCGAACAGGGCTGAAGTGGCTGTCTCACGTGACGGCCGAGCGTTCGCATGTGTGTGGGAGGGACGACTGTCGGGGCGTGGCACACATACCGTGGACGCAGCGTTCGCGCCACAGCAGGCACGCTACGTGCGCATACGCACCAGCGGCAGTTCGGTGTCACTCTACGAAGCGGCCGTACACGGTACCGGGAGCGTGGCGACGGCGCACTAGACCGGGCGATACGGTCTCGTGCTGCTGCGCGCCTGCGTGCAACTGCGCATGACGCAGGCAGGTGGGCCGCGCGCCGGCCTCTCGTCGTATCAGCTCTTCAGCAGCTTCGCTGCCGTGCCGCCAAACACCAGCTTCCGCTCCTCCGACGAGCACCCCATCTGGCGCAGATACACCTGCGCGCGGGCGATACTCTCTGCCTGGGGGAGGCAGTTGTCGCTGCCCCAGATGACACGGGTGAAGTCGATCGGGATGAAGCTCCTGCCCCCGAGCGCCAGGTACGCGACCGGGGCGGCTTCGGTCCACGGGCCGGAGCCGGCGATGTCGAGGTAGACATTGCGGTTGGCGTGCGCCACACTCCACGCTTCCACCAGCCACGGGTACCCCATGTGTGCCATGACGAACGGTATGCCGGGGAACAGCCGCGCGATCTGGTCGATGTTCATCGGGTTGGCATACTTGGAGCTGCTCGCGCGACGGCCGGCCGAAGGCTTGTACCCGACATTGGTCTGCCCGGTATGGAACAGGATCGGCACACCGACCTTCTCAATCCGCTCGTACAGCGGGAAGAAACGCTCGTCATCCGGGTAGAACCCGTCCGGCGGGAACATCTTGACACACCGGAATCCCCCGTCGACAAACCGCTGCATGGTGTCGGTCGCATCCGCTGAACGCGGGTCAACCATCACGCAACCGCTCAGGCGGTCGGGGTGAGCACGCACCGCTGCAAGCGTTTCATCGTTGCTGCGGAACCCGCACTGCTTGTACTCCCAGTAGCTGTCGGGCGAGCCGCCAATCAGACTCGTGCGGTCGACCCCTGCGGCGTCCATCTCCTGCAGGAGCCCCTCGACGAACCCGTCGATATCGGCATGGTGATAGTGGAAGTCGATGATCATGCGGCGCTCCTGCTCTGTGCCGCTGCCACGGCCATGTCACCCCAGTCTGCCACGTCAACCCACTCCCCTTCACGCTGCGCCGAGCGGTGCGCGGCCACACCCGCTGCCATGTACCGCACGGCCTCCCGGACGTTGATCTGCGGTACGCGGTCGTGCGCGACGGCATCAACGAATTCGTGCACCAGGTACGCGTGCGAGCCTCCGTGCCCCCCGTAGACATCTTTGGGGTTGGCCGCTTTGAACGCGGCGTGCACGTCGTCCGGAAGCGGGTCCCGCATCTCCTCAGTGGTAAGCTGCCGGTTGTTGGCCCCGCAGAACTTGTCGACCCACGTGTTGTTCTCGTACGAGCACAGCGTGCCGTAGACACGGAATGTCTCGCGGCTGGCAGAACACTCGCGGTGCTCGCAGATCCGCATCACGCTCCCGTTGCTCATCTTGAACAGTGCCGTTTCGTTGCTGAACTCACGCGTACCGCTCCCGAAATAGGGGTCGTCGGAGCACGGCCCTGTGCCCACGCAGCTCACGGCAAGCGCGTGCGCCCCCATCACCGACATCGGCCCGCTCACCGAGTGCGTCGGGTAGAACATCGGGCCGCCGCGGTGCCCGGCCGTCTCGTAGCGCCGCTGGCGCTCGAGCCATTCGCGGCCCGCCGAGCCGTTGAGCCGACTCTCCTGCACCTTGCGCAGGTCGCAGTGCGGGTTGTCGAACGAGTGCAGGTACTCGCCTTCGCTGTAGATGAATGTGCCGAACGCCCCCTGCGCTGCCATGCGGCGACAGAACATGGTGTCAGCATGAAAGAACGTGGTTTCGCCCAGCATGTAGTGCTTCCCGCTGCGCTCAACCGCTGCCACGAGCCGGTCGCACCACTCGAGAATCTCGTCGCCGTCGGGAACCATCAATACTGGTACCGCGCTGTACACCGACTTGCCGTGCTCCAACGCCTTCACCGCCTGCGGTGCGTGCAGCCACGGCTGAGTGATAATCACGAGCGCGTCGACATCGCTCTTCACGATGTCATCGAGGTTGCCGTACACGTCCGAAACCCGCAACTTGCTCTTCCACGACTCCTTCTCCACGTAGGGCCGCATGCGCTCCGGCTCCAAATCGCACAACGCTACGCGGTCCACCAATGGGTGCGCGTGGAACAAGTCCGCGAAACTCCGTCCGAAGCTGCCCAGCCCCACCAGTCCGATACTGATTCCCATCTCCGACCTCCTTCGTGCACGCACCCGCCTGGTCCCGCAGCCAGCCAGGCGCAGGGCCTGTTGGTTGATGTCTTTACACAAATCAGCTTGCCTCAGCGCACATAGTAGCTCAGCTGCACACTTG
>CAZJJT010000588.1:0-3215 GCA_964546395.1 uncultured Fibrobacterota bacterium | reverse complement strand
AGCAGCGCTCTGCGGCTGTCCTGCTTCGGCCATACTGCCTCCTCAGGCTGATGGTGGGTGTCGCTCTTTCTACCGTGAGTATAGTATCCGCGGCGTGCAGGTTCGGCTGAATACAAGCGTGCGCCGGCCGGGTTCTGCCCGTACGAGACGGCCGCGCAGGTCGAACACGCGGGCCGTTGTGCCCGACCTGGTTCTCCTCGGCGCCGCACCTGCAGCAACACCGGGGCGCACGTGCTGCTCGCGTGCCCGTACCGCCCAACCGAGAGACACTACCGAGGTCGGCGGGAGTACCACCGGTGAAGCTGCGGCAGCGTGGCCGGCACCCTCGAAGTCCTGTGTCGGACTGGTGATGCGTATCTCGAGCGAGTCGGGTAGCAGGCCGTTCTGTGCCGCGAGTGCAAGGGCAACCGTGTCGGAGGAGGAGTTCAGGATAACTACCGAGAACGACCCGACCGCGGGGTTGGCGAATGCACCCGCGATAAGCGATGTGTCGTCGTATGCCGTGCCCACGTGCACCATGCCGGGGCGGATGAAACGGAACAACTGGGCGTTAAGAAAGTACCCGGGGTACTTCGTGCCGATATCGGAGTCCCAGAGTCCGCCGCCCGCCAGGTAGGCGCTCAGGTTGCTGCGCACAAGCCCCTTGAGTACCGCCTTGGCGAATGAGAACGCCTCCTCGTAGGTCTGCTCGCCCCAGTTGAATTCGCTCAGCCACGCCGGACGGGTGTGCGTGTCGGGAAGTGTGTCGAACGTGGCCGTGTCCACCCGCACCCCGTCGGTGTAGCCGTGTATCGCGAAGCGGTCAAGGTAGGGGGCGGCTGAAGGGGTGCCCATGATCCGGTGCTCCCACGAAGGGTACGCCCAGGCCATGTGCTCGACACCGTAGATAAGTGTCGACGGGCTGGCGGCTTTCACCGCCGGGCCCACCACCGCCAGCACCTGCCCGTAGTGGTGGCCGTCGCGGTAGCTGCAGGAGGCGTACGGTTCGTTGAAAAACGGTTCGTTCTGCATGCTGAGCGCGTACACAGGAAGACCGAACGAGTCGAGCGACATGCGCACGAACGTCGAGCAGAGCGAGGCGAACTCGTCGTAGTGCTCGGGCAGCAGCGTATTCGTCGAGTCGGACAGGTAGGTGCTCTCCCCGCCGCCGTCACATGTGCCGTTCGGCTTCATCCAGCCCGGCGGCGAGAACACGTTGGGGCAGAACCGCAGCACCTCGCCGGCCGCCTGCGCCTTCTGCTGCAGTACGACATTGCGTTCGAGTTCTGCGCGGAGCAGCGGGGTAATCACGTACTGTCCGGGCGAAGGGTTGAACTCGCAGGAGCGCGTATCGAACCCGCGCAGCATGGTGATCCCTATCTCGTTGATCAGCGTATCGGCGAACGGCTCGAACGGTGTGTCGACATAGAACGGTCCCTGGCGTACCTTGTACATCGCGGGCACGCCGCACACGCCCAGGCCCTCGATGGTCTGGTACGTGATACCGAAGTCGACGGTCAACTGAGCGCCACGTGTCGGCAGTGCTGCCAGAAGGCCGGCGATGGCCAGGAACAGCGACAATGCCAGGGCTTGGGGGCGGCCGCTCGCAGCGCATGCGCCTGCCGCGCACGCGAGCGCCGGGCTCTTTGCTGCGATCTGCTCGTCCCGACCATGGTCGGGACTGCGCGGATCTCCGCGTCGATCCCTGCCGCAGAAGCCTTCCTGCTCCGCTTCGCTGTGTCTCGAGGTGCCGTGCGTGTAGTGCATGTCAACCTACCTTGTGTGGAACACCTTCCGGGTTCGCTTCGTCGTGTCATCGACCTGCAGCATGCAGCGGCTTACCCGCGTGCGGTCGGTTTCCGGACTCGGCCGGCCCGCGAGACGGCCGCGGAGGTCGAAGAGAAGAACGTGGACCCCCGCCGACGCGGGGGATGCGGCTGTCTTCGCCTGCAGGCTCGGCTGCAGTGGTTCTCCGACCCCCACCGCCTTGCCCAGCCAGGGGTCGAAGTCGACATAGTCGGAAACGGTGTCCCCGGTGCCGGACGGGTTGAGCGACAGGTGGTACGGGCCACTGTCGTCGCCCCACCAGCAGTCCTCGGCGGCCACGGTGAGTGTCGTTGTCTCGTTTCGCACTCCCTGGCCACCGTTGCCGGCGATGGAGTCGTAGGCCAGCACGGGGTTGGAGTTGTTCTGGCACAACACACCGTGCGTGCCGTTGTTGCGGAGCTGGCCGTAGCGAAGCGTCGGCGAGGCGCCGTCGAGCACCAGCGCGGAGCCCGTGCTGTTGCGGATGTCAAGGGAGTCGATAGTGCAGGTGTCGGTCGTGAACAACATGAGCGCATCACCAGTGATGCTGTCGAATGAGCAGGAACGGATGAGGGGTGCGACGGGGGGCATGGCGATGGCCGCGCCGGTTCCGTGCGTAAATGAACAGTGTGTCAGTTGGGCCTGGCCTCCCGATACCATGAGCCCACCGGTGTAGCTGAAGTCGCAGTAGTCGAGGAAGCACGAGCCGCCGTAGTTGACCGTGACCGTTCCGAGCTGGTCGAGGGCGGACGGGGTCCCGTGAGAGAGTACGACACGCTCGGCGGGGGTGCCGTACCCCCGCAGGGTGCCGTCCACAGTGATGCCGTAGCTGGCGATTCCGCCTCCGCCGTTGAACAGTTGCACACCGGCAGCCAGCGAGAGTTGTGCTCCCGGACCCACGGTCACGGCGCCGGTGAGCCGCATGGGCGCAACTGCATAGAGCCAGTCGTTCACACCGGAAAGGCTGGCTCCGATCAGGTCGATGAATGCCGAAGGGGCGTCCGCGGCGCAGGGAGGAGCGCTGTCGGGCATCGCGAGGCTGGTGACCGGTACGCGGCAGAGGAGGGTTCCGGTCGACAGCAGACTGTCGCCGCGGAGTCTGGGTGAATCGTTGGACGATTCGCACCACAGCGCCGCTTGCGCGCCGCCGTCAATCACGGAGTTGCGCACGATCGGCCGTGAACTGTTCGTCAGGCGTACTGCCGGCTTGGTGCCGCTGCCGATGATACGTGCGCGGTCGATGGTGGGAGAGGAGCCGGCGAGCGTGACCGCAGGCGTGTCGACTGCTGCATCCATGGAAATCACCAGTGAGTCGAACGTACCGGTCGCGGTGCCCACCATGCACAGTGCCGAGCCGATCGTGTGCGAGAGTGAACATTCAACCACCACCGGCGGTGCGGCAGGCGAGAGCAGATAGATGCCGCCGCCCT
>CAZJJT010000587.1:0-3216 GCA_964546395.1 uncultured Fibrobacterota bacterium | reverse complement strand
GGCGGTCAGACTCGCATCACCGGGGTCCTTGCTGTCGGGCGTGCGCGGCCAGCGTGAATACACGTACACCTGGAAGTTGGGGCTGCGTGCATGGCATATCTCCATGTAGTTGCCGCCGAACTCGGTATCACTCGCGAGCATCCGGTCGAACGGCTGCAGCGTCATCACGTCCCAGTCGTAATTGGCGCAGGCGTCCTCGGGGTAGCCGTAGGGGCTCTGCATGAACCCTTCGGTGCGATGCTCCCAGAGCCACTCCAGCGGCGCTCCGGGAATCATGTGACGGTTCCAGGCGTGTGTGAACCCCTTCGCGGTTGCCTGCGCCCCGAGCCCGTCGTAGTTGACGACGTCGGTGACACTGTTGCCGACGAGATAGACGCGGAGTGCCGTGGCCGGCAGTGCGGCGCAGCCGATTGCGGTAGTCAGCAGAACAGTCCGAAGCATGGTGTCCCCTCCCCTGTGTATGAACATGTCCCCACCGCCTAAGGTATGCGGACAAAAGGGTGGCCCCTGTGGTCAGTTTTGATTAAATTGATTGATAGCAGAACAATTGATCAACTCGGGAGAATGTGGTGCAGCAACGGCGCTCAGGGCCGGCAGTGAGGCGTTCACTGGAGTTTCTCTCCGCCCGCATCGAGCACTGCCGTCGGACAGGCGCAGACAGCCTTCCCTCCGTCCGGGTCCTGGCCCGCGACTCGGGGGTGTCGCCGGGATCCATGCTCCGGGCACTGCACATTCTCGAGGGCAACGGCATGCTTTCGGTCCGAAGGGGCAGCGGTGTGCGGCTCGTGCTGCGTGCGCACCAGGAGCAGTCCCCACGTGCCCTCGTGCCGCTGCCGGATGGGTTCCGGGGTATCGATGGTCCTCGCTGGCAGGAACTCAAGCGGGATATCGGGGAGCGACTCCTGAGCCAGGAGTATGCTCCCGGGGAACTACTCCCGGCGGCCAAGGAGTTGTGCGCCGAGTTCGGGACCAGCCACCGCACACTGCGCCGAGCCCTCCTGGCGCTCGTGCGTGAGAAGAGGCTTGAGCGGCATCGCCGCACGTACCGAGTTGCGCAGGGGCGCAAACGCCGCTCGCATGCCCGGCTCGGGTTCATCGCCACGATGGACCTTCACGAATTCCTCGACAAGCTCGGCCCCCGTTCGGTCTCGATGTGGCGCGCGCTGGAGCAGGAATGCCGGCGCAACAGCCTTGGCCTGGAGATCTACGACTACCGCAAGTCGGTGGGCGAGTTTCCCTGGCCGGACGGGGCGCGGCAGCGCCTGGTGGACCGGATTGATACTGCTGCGTTCCTTGGGTTCATGGTCTGGCCGTACGCCCTTCGCGCCGCGGCGGTCGAAGAGATCGTTGACATGCTGGCCCCGTCACGCAAGCCTGTCGCGGTGCTCTGCGAAACGTGGGACTCGCCTCTGGAGGAGTTCGCCGCGGCGGTTTCGCGGTCGCGTGACGCGCAGCTGTTCGCCGTGGCGCAAACAGGCGCCTCTGGGGCGGCGGTGGGCACGCACCTGGTGCGCCTGGGGCACCGGCGCATCGCGGTGTTCTCTCCCGAGCCCCTTGCTGGCGGCTGGAGCAGGCGGTGGGAGCAGTTGTGCGCCGCATACGCGAGTGCGGGTGTGGCCCCGGGGCCCGAGCTGTTCGTGTGCCCTGAGGGCTTCCGCCAGCAGGATGCGGAGACAGTCAGGCAGCTGGACCGGTTCGAGCACGCGACACGCGTGCTGCTGCGCACCAACACCACCAGTCTGACGCAGTCGTTTGTGGCCAACCGCGCGGGACCGTACCTCTCGGCCAGCCGGTTGGCTCTGCGCATGACACCCGTGTTCGAGCAGGCCCTTCGGCGAGGGGGATACACCGCCTGGGTAGGGATGAGCGACGTGTGTGCGCGCGCTGCCCTGCACTTTCTTCGTGCCCGCGGCGTACGCGTTCCCGCCCAGGTGAGTGTCGTGGGTGTGGACAACGACAGCGAGGCGTTCGCGGACGGGTTGACGACGTACGATTTCAACATGCCGGCGGTGGTGCATGCGATGGTCCAGCACGTGTTGACCCACCGCCGCGGCCCGCGCAGCGCCGGGGCGCCCCCCTACGTGGAGCTGCCCGGCCAGGTGCTTGTCAGGCAGACCTCGGGCCCTGCCCCTTCACCGGCGCGCGCCCAGACAGCACGGGGCTGAGCGCGTTGCGCCCAGCCCCTGTGTCGTTTGGCCTGTCGGTGGTCGCTACCGGGCGAGGACTCCGGGCTTGCCGATAGTCACCACGGGCACGGTCCGCAGGCTCGAGAGTGCAGCCGGGCCGTCGATGTCAAGCGTTCCGCCCAGCACCTTCACTCGTACGTCGCGGATGCCTGTGGGCTTGACGCGCGGGCTGTAGTCGTAGGTCGCCTTGGCGAGTGTCTGTGAGGGCTGCAGCCAGATCCACGCGGCCTCGTTGTCGGAGCTGGTGCAGTCGAGGTCCTCCCAGTACACGTACTGGCTGGTGCCGCTGAAATACAGCCGGATATCGGTAGCCACCGAGGCCAGGTAGTAGCCGACATCGGCGAACCCGCCCGAAAGCAGGGCTGCGGCGGCTGAGTCATACCCCAGCAAACCCGAGGACACGGCGACCGAGGACATGTTCCGGTTCGTGTTATTGCTGACGTCGAGCAGGAAGTAGTTGTCGCTCGCGTAGTACCGCTGACGGAAATCGCCCGTACGCGGGATGGTGTCACGCCAGTAGAGATAGTTGTCGGTGATGACAAGGGATTTGAGGTACAGCGCATAGCTGCCGCTCGGACTCGCGTCAACGTACGTCAGGCTGTCGTCGAAGTCGATCGTGTCGTCGACGAACCCGTTGATGGTGACCTCCATCGGCGCCAGTGTCCCGTTTACCAGCGTGTAGTAGTAGGTCCCGGCGCCGCTTACCTCGAACAACTGGTCATCAAGGTCCCCGTCGTCCGTTGCCCCGTACGTGTCTTCCAGCGTTCCTGCGGCACTGTACACCCGGAGTTCGAAATCGTAGGAACCGTTGCTCAACTCGGGGTTGGGCGCGCCGATGGCGACCCAGTACGCGTCACTCACCAGCGAGCCGGTGACCGAGAACGTATCGGTGGTCATGTAGAGCGTGTAGCTGCCCGAGGCCGAGAGTTTCTGGTACACGCGCACGTAGATGTCCTGTGTCCCCGAGGAGACGTCAACGTCGAAGTTCAGGCGCCGGTAGGCCGTGTACCCGTCGAGATCGTTGTCGACC
>CAZJJT010000586.1:0-3219 GCA_964546395.1 uncultured Fibrobacterota bacterium | reverse complement strand
GCACAGTCAAGAGCAGACTCAATGCGTCACGGGCACAACTGAAAGAAAGGCTGGCAGATATGGTACGGGATGCACTTGGTGAGCACAAGCTTCCTGCGGACTTCGCAGGCAAGATTGTTGAAGGGGTGCCGCATCTGGCATGGGACCAGAGCGGGAATACGTCGTATATCGCGGCAGTGGAGGCGGCACTGGCCCCCACCGACCGGGCCCTCGACTACGACACGCTGATGGTGTACAGCGGGCTGGCGTTCAGGCTGAGGTATATCCGCAGCAGGCAGAGACGGGAGTGGTCGACACTCGGTCCGGTGGGGTTCTATGACCGCGCCGCAAATGTCGTGAACCGTGCCATAGGCTGCACCTGCATGCCGGTGCGGTACCCGGCGAAGCCTCCCGCCGAACGTGCTGAAGACGTCGCCGAAATGAAGCGTCGCACGGTGAAGGCGATTGACTCGGGGTTCTGCCCGATCGCCTATATCCACGGGCCGCTCGGCGTGGTGTTCGGGTACGAGGACAACGCCGAGACGATCATGGTGCGCTGTTACGAAATGGACGGCCAGTTCCAGACCATGACATTCGATGAACTGCTTGGCTCGGCCCTTGGGCACACCGGGCCATTCTTCTTCGAGCCTGTTGCTCAGCCGTTGCCCGCACGCGAGGCCGTGATCCACGGTCTGAGCACCGCACTACTCGACTGGCTTCGGCCGAATGTGAATGTGGGCGAGTGGGGCCACTGGTGCTTCGGCGATGCAGCCTACGGGGAGCTGCTGCAGGACCTTCGGTGCAAGCAGGAGTACACCGCCGAGGAGCTGAAACAGTTCCAGCGCGTGTACTCCTCAACCGTGTACGTACTCTACGATGCTCGGCTGGCTGCGGCGCGATACCTTGAGAATCACGCAGACATCCTGGGCGCGGGGATATCGTATGCGCTGCAGGATGTGGCGAAGCTGTGCCGACGGCTGGGTGCGAGTATCAAGTCGCTGCGCGACAGTGGTGAAGCGTTCCAGGTGAGTGATGCAGGGTCGTTCTCGTGGGCCGACGACAGCGTGTGGCTGCGGGAGGTGGAGGTGCTCGAGGAGGCGCGGGAGCTTGACCGCCGTATTGCCGGCAGAGTCAACGAGGCGCTGGTTCTCGCGCACTGGTAGTGTGCGGCCCTACGTTGCCCCTTGAGTGGCCGCTGTGAGCGGGTTCGGATCTCGCCCGAACACGGTGCACCCGGCGAGAACTTCCCGTTCGTTGCCGATCCTCACCTGCGCGCGCAGGCAGGGCTCGAAGAAGTGGTACCACCAGTCTTCGTATCTGAACTCAACGTCACCGAAGAGAGCTCGCACGGCCCGCCACCGAATATGATACCCACTTGGTGGACGAAAGGTTGGGTAGACTCAGTGATCGCGGCGTGACCGCGCAAGGTCCGGGAGGCGCCGTGTGGCCACTGGCGGGGGAGTGCCCGGTGCAGCGCACTTCCGCGGGTGGGGGCCAACCGGCCTCCGCATGCAACGGTCTCCACCCGCCCCCTACCCCGTCAGTACCCAACCCATGCTGTGCTGCTAAGTGCATCTCTCACGAGCCGGCGGCACTGCTCACCCAGGTAGCAGGGGAGAGACAGCAGTTGGCAGCGTGCCGGCAGACTGCACGAGCGACGGGTAGTCGGTGTTGTACCGGCCTCTACTCCTCCACGCCTTCGCTCATGGCGTCCAGTGGGAGACGCAGTGTTGCCCCCTTCCGTGTGCGCGCAATGCCCGGACTCGACACGCGCCCCCAGGGCGCTCCGTCGTTTGGGAGCGAGCGACCGGTCAGGGTGTAGAGCGCCGGTTTCGCACCCGGCAACAGCTGCAGCGCCTGTCGCGACGCCTGCGTCGGGCGGGGGAGGACGGCAGTGCTCGGTGGTGGGTCGTACGTGGGTGTCCACGGACTCACGACCACGGAATACAGGACAGAGGGATACACGCGGGCCGTGTTGTCGTAGGCCAACAGGGAGAACGCGTGCACGGCCGGTGTATCGGCCGCGGTGACCGAGAAACGCATGGGCTGCCCGGGAACGAGCGAGTCCATCAGCGTGTTTGCCTGGTAGAGTTCGATCTTTGTCCAGTTTGGAATCCTGGTGCTGTCCCTGACAATCAGGTCTATGGTTTCGCCGGGAAGGTAACAGTTCATCGCCCACCAGTACGGCCCGTCCAGCGGTACGCCTCCGGGCCCCACACCGCTCCACTCGAACGTGTCGGGGGTGGAGAACCCGATGCGAACGTCCTGGCTGGTGTAGCCGCGGTACAGCCGTGCGATCTCCTCATCGAGCAGCCAGCTGGCCGTGGCCTTGTTGCCCGTGAACGAGCTGAAGGGTGCTACGGGGGTATAGTTACTCTCCAGCACGCTCTGCTGCGGCGCCAGCCAGCCCGAAGACTCAGTGGGACGGACCAACACCACCGGATCGGTCCGGGGATTGATCGAGGCAGGGTAGCACTGCAGGATACAGCGCTCGTAGAACGCTGCGAACATGTGGTTGATACGCCGGGTCTCGTGCGACATCCCCCAGATCAGCGCCTCGGACCACAGTCCGCCGCGCGAGCGGACGTCCTTGATGAGCACGTCGCAGAACGCGTTGGCCGAAGTCACCAGCGGGTCGACCTCGCCGATGGTGAACATGGCGGGTACTTTGATCTGGTCGCTGGAGGGGCTCGAGGGGGTGTATCCCGCTGCCACGTTGATACCCATGCATACGGTGCGTTCCGGGCGGTACATCCCAATCCCGTAGCCGGCTCTGCCGCCGGCCGAACAGCCCGTGGTGATAATCGGAATGCGTGCGAACTCGGGCCGAGCGCCACCGTCCAGCGCCGCCCACGCATCGAATGCCGCAAAAACCGCCGCTGCCACCCCGTTGCCGTACGTGCTCGAACCGCCTCCCATCACACCGCCGATACCAAACCCGAACCGGCTGCCGAAGGCCATCATGTTGAGGTCCGCCTGGTTGTTGCCGCCATCGAGGATCGCACCACGGACCACGAAACCGGGGCTGGAATCGGGAATCGTCACCCGGATATCCACGCCCAGACCGTCGTCGCGGTACATGTACATGAGGCCGCGGCGCGTGGCCGAGATCTGGCCGGACGACGAAGTGAAGGCTCCTGACACAAGTACCAGCACGACGCACACCGCTGCCAACCGCCAACTCCTGCTGCCCGACTGCCTGACCATGTGCATCCCCCAACGTGTTGTAATGCTGTGGAC
>CAZJJT010000585.1:0-3232 GCA_964546395.1 uncultured Fibrobacterota bacterium | reverse complement strand
CGGCCGCAGCTATCTGCAGAGCCGTATCTCCTACGCGCTGACTGCCCGACGGCTGCTTCGCCGAACCACGTTTGACCTCATCGTCGACGACACATCAGCGTACACATTTTCGATGCCGTACCTCGCGTCGCACGCCCCGCGCCTTGCCATCGTACATCACCTGTTCGGACGGCACGTGTTCGGCAAGCATGGCCTCTTCGGTATCCTCCCCTACGTGTTCGAGAAGGCCAACCTGCGCGCCTATCGACATTTCCTTGTCGGCTCGCAGAGCGTTTACGATCAGATGCGACGCGTTCGTGGCCCCGGGGCCGTCATTGCACACATCCCGTACGGTGTGGAAGACTCGCTGTTCGAGGCCACTCCTCTGCCGGGTCAGTACCTGCTGTACGTGGGACGCATCGATGTGTACAACAAGGGGCTTGACCTGCTTCTTGAGGCATTCTGCCTCGCGCGGTGCGAACTACCCTCGTTGCACCTCGTGGTTGCGGGTGGCGGCAAGGACGAGGGTCTGTTCCGCCAGATGGTGGACGTCAGCATATGCCGCAGTGCCATCGACTACCGGGGACGTGTGACTGAAGAGGAGAAGCGCTCGCTGATCGAGAAAGCTTACTGCGTGTGTATGCCCTCACGGTATGAAGGCTGGGGAATCGTGGCAATCGAGGCGGCGGCATGCGGCAAACCCGTGGTTGGTGCCGATATCCCCGGACTCAGCGACGCCGTGGTGGACGGCAAGACCGGTATCCTGGTACCCAGCAACGACGTCGGTGCACTGGCAGACGCCATGCGTCGCGTTGTCACCGAACCGGCGCTTGCAGAGAGCCTTGGCAAAGCAGGCGCCGAACGTGCCACTGGTTTTCGGTGGGACAGAATCGCGCGCGCCCAGGAGAAGTTCTACTTCTCGGTGCTGGCCGATGCCGCGAAGCGGCGCCGGTAGGCCGCAACACCCATCCACACCCAGAATACCAGCGTGGCCAGCCACAGCGGGAAACTCACCAGCCCTGCCGTCCTCATGTACAGCGAGTGTGGCCGCATCGTGACCGTGTGCGCCCCCTTCTCCAGCCCCACAGCCATCCACGCCAAGTCCGCCCGGTACACCTTCACAGGCTTGCCGTCCACGCGCACTTCCCACCCTGGGTACCACACCTCCGAGATCCTGAGGAACCCGTCACACGGCGCCTCAACCACCACGGTCCGCTCATTCGGGGAGTAGCATTGCCACGTGTACGTTGCCTGCGGCGCGACTAGCACCGCAGTCGAGTCAAGCGAATCGAGTGGAATGGCAGACACGCACGGCGCCGGCTTCCAGTCGGGTTCCTCGAACAGCGCCACCGTGGTACGGACGTCGTAGCTCCCCTGCGTGAGAGCTGACGACTCCTCGGTACTGTCTGTCACCCGGTAGTCCGTCACGAACGATACCCGCCCAAGCGCTGCTTCGTTCTCGAACACGTGCAGCCCACCCCCATCACGTGCCAGCACATACCGCACATTCGCCAGGTTCAGGAATGTATTGCCGCCGGAGATCCGGTCAACGGCAAGGAACTGAGACCCGTCCGACTTCTGTCCGACCAATCCCTGATAGAAATTGCGGTCGTTCTGATCTCCCCTGAACTCACGGTACCACCGCAACTCGTTGTCGTGGAACCCGCTCACACTCTCAAGCCGTCGCACCCCCTCACCGTTCTGTGGGTAGGTGCCCGGAAGCGAGAATACACGGAACGGGTCGCGGACCATACCCGACTCCAGTTGCTTCACTGCAGGCTCCGCCATCACGTACGGTCGTGCGGCAACCGCCTTGACAAACCCAGTGTTGCCCCGGTACCCGCCCCCATCCACGCGGACCACATCAATGACGCCGACCAGCAGAGCGATACCCACAAATGCCCTGGGACCCAACCAGCCCCGCAGCACGGCCCAGAGCGAACCCATCGCGGCAAGGGTGAACGCCCACCAGAGCCAGAGCATCGGGACGAAGTTGCGTGCATAGTTCAGTCCAAGCACATCTCCGCGCGTGTACTGGCCGCCGCCGGCAGAGCTGTCGAGAACTTCAGCCGGTACCATCGCGGCGGCCAGCCCGGTCCCGAACGGTTTAACTGACATGAGCAGGGCAATCCCGGTGGCAACCCCCATGGCAATCAGCAACCCGTGCTGCCACCGCTGCTTGCGCGCGGCTGCGAGATGCGCCATCTCCCCCGAAGCCACGTCCGAGAGGAACTGCCCCGCCAGAATGATGGTCGCGAACGAGAACCAGAACATGATCATGCTGCAGGCCCGCATCTTCTTCACACCCGGAACCAGGTGGTAGACAAGACCGAAGACTGGTGTGTGTGCGCCCAGGGCGAACAGCACGGCAAGCATGGCGAGGCCGATCCAGAAGAAACGCCACGGACGCGGCTTGTACACGACTGCTCCGATGGCCAGCAGACCGGCAACGGCACCGGCGTATTCGCTGTTGAGTTTGAACGGGTTCTGGCTCCAGTAGTACTCGAGCCAGTGCGCGAACTCGGGGACCCAGAGCGAAAACACTTCCGGCCAGTGAAGAGACCAGGAGGAGGCGAACTCGAAGCCACGGTCAACACCGCGCACCGAAAACGCGTCGCGAACAAACATCACATTCGGGAAGAAGAGTATGAACGCGAGGCCGATGCCCAGCGCTACTGCCCCCCAGAACCACACTCCGGGCAGGACGAGGGCCCGCACATTGTGGCTGCCAACCCATGCCACTGCCAGCCAGAACGCCCAGTACAGGAACAGCCCCCACAGTACAAAGTAGGTCAACTGGACATGCCCGGTCAGAAGCGAAAGCCCGATGCCCAGCGAAAGGAGCGATGCGTTGCGCAGACCCGGACTGTCCATGAGTACCTTGAGCCGCCACACCATGAACGGGAGAAGCGCGGTAACAAACAGCTTGCCCTCATGGCCTGAGTACGCGAGCGAAATGAACTGGGGGTTCAGCATGTAGAACGTCGCACCGGCGAACGCGACCAGAGGCGTGGCTCCGAACCCCCGGAGAAGCAGCAGGTAGAAAAAGATGCCCGCAAGGAGCACGTGCAGAACAACCTTGAGGCCCAGCGCCCGATGCACATCGAACAGCGCCTGAATCACCATCGAGGGCGGGTACAGCGCATCACCCCACGATGCGTCGATAGTGGGAAGGCCACTGAGCCGGCACGAGAACCATGCGGGGAACTGCCCGTGCTCCATGACCGCGTCTTTGTACAGCACGCGGGCGTCT
>CAZJJT010000584.1:0-3253 GCA_964546395.1 uncultured Fibrobacterota bacterium | reverse complement strand
ACCTACATCGTGTTCTTCTCCGACCACGGCGACCTTCACGGCTCGCACGGCCAGTTCCATAAGACCTCGCCCCTGGCCGAGTCGCTCGGCATCCCGTTCATCGTGGGCGCAAGCGGCTCGCTCGGCACGCGCTACGAATCGCGCCGGGGACGGCCGCCGGCCGTGGTCAACCATGTCGATATCGCTCCCACCACACTGGGGCTGTGCGGGCTTGACACACCGGACTGGATGGCCGGCTGCGACTACTCGGGCCTGATCCGCAAGGATCGCGAGCGCACAGACATGCCCGACTCGGCCTATGTCCAGTGCACAATCCCCACGGGACATGGCGACTCGGTCGACCGGAAATGGCGCGGCGTGGTCACCACCGACAACTGGAAGTACATCTGTCTCGAGAACCAGCCGTGGCTGCTGTTCAACCTGAACGATGACCCGTACGAGCAGGTGAACCTTGCGCACAACACGAAGTTCAAAGCGCAGCGAAAGAAGCTGAACGACCGACTGAAGCAGTGGGTGGTGCATACGAAGGATGAGTTTGCGGTGCCCGAACTATGAAGGGCTTGCTTTGGAGGGGGGCTCCGCGCCCCCCTATACCCCAGCTCGGAAGGTAACGGACCTGTGATTTCGAAGCCACAGAGTTGACCTAATCGCCTGTTTGGAGAGAAGCCATGCGCCCCAATGTTCTCTTTGTGATGGCGGACCAGTTTCGGCATGACTACCTGGGATGTGCTGGAGCACCGTTCGTGCGTACTCCCAACATCGACAGTATTGCCGCGCGGGGGATGCGGTTCACCCAGTGCATCACCAATGCGCCGGTGTGCGCGCCGGCGCGGATTGCGCTGGCCACGGGCCTGCTGGGCACACGCACGGGCGCCATGGACAACTGGGACCATCTCCCCCGTCAGCTGCCGACGTACTACCAGCGCTTCCGCGACTGGGGCTACCGCGTGGGATGTGTGGGCAAACTCGACCTGAGCAAACCGTACGGGTACAACGGCCGCGAGGGCCGCCGGCCCCTCACCTACACGTGGGGGTTTACCGATCCGGTGGAGATAGAAGGCAAGATGCACGCCGGGAACCGCGACGCACCCCAGGGGCCGTACGGGTTCATGCTTCAGGACAAGGGACTGTACCAGCGGTTCCACGAGGACTACGCCCTCCGGGCGAAAAGCGGCTGGGCCACCACGGCCCACGACTCGGTGCTTCCTGCCGAGGACTTCGCCGACACCTATGTGGGCCGGCGCTCCGTGGAGTGGCTGGAGAACGTGACCGACGAGTACCCGTGGTATCTGTTTGTCACATTCCCCGGGCCGCACGATCCGTTTGATCCTCCCACCGAGTACGCCAACCGCTATCGCACCGCCGACATGCCTCTCGCTCTTGCGCCGGGGGACACACTCGACCGGGACGGGCGGCCGATGGCCGGGAGAGAGGTGTCCGCAGAGAAGGTGCTCGAGACCCGGCGGCAGTACTGCGCATCCATCGAGGCCATCGATGATGCGGTCGGCAGGATACTCGCGACACTGGAGAAGCGCGGCATGGCGCAGGACACTATCGTGGTGTTTGCGAGCGACCATGGCGAGATGCTGGGAGACCATGGGTTCTACGCCAAGAGTGTGCCCTACGAGTCGTGCCTTCGTGTGCCGCTGATTGTTGCCGGGCCGGGAGTGGACCGCGGCGAGTCCGATGCGCTGGTGGAGCTGCTCGATGTGCACGCGGCACTCTGCGACCTGTGTGGTGTCCCGGCGCTGGAGCACGTGGATGCGCGCTCGTTTGCAGCCGTTGCGCGCGGTGAATCGACCGAACACCGCGACAGTACTGTCTCGCTGCTCCCCCGCCTGCGTCTGCTGCGTACAGCCTCACACAAGTACGTGGTGAACTACAACGCACCCAACGAACTCTACGACCTGCAGCACGATCCGGGTGAGCAACACAACGTGGTGTCAGAGCAGAAGGGACTGTCACAAACACTGGAGCGTCAGCTTCGCCAACGGCTTTGTGAACCTGTATATGGTAGGACGGAGTAGCGGCTGAGCTTCGGGGGGCGTTGGTCGGGGGCTGTAGCGAGGGGGGATACCTCCCCCCACAAGATAAGACACTTGCCAGCAGAGGAGCATTTCGTGAAAGCCATCATGCTGATGTACGACTCACTCAACCGCCACATGCTGCCGCCCTACGGCTGCGACTGGGTGCACGCGCCGAATTTCACGCGACTGGCGGAGCGCTCGCTCGTGTTCGACACGATGTACGTCGGGAGCATGCCCACGATTCCGGCGCGACGCGAGATGCACACCGGCCGCTACAACTTCCTTCACCGCTCCTGGGGACCGCTCGAGCCGTTCGACAACTCGGTGTACGAGCACCTGAAGCGCAACGGGGTGTCCACGCACCTGGTGAGTGACGGGTACCACTACTGGGAGGACGGCGGGGCAACCTACCACGGCCGTTACTCCACCTGGCAGTGCAACCGCGGCCAGGAAGGCGACTACTGTGTCGGCGACCTGACAGACAGGATTCCGGTCCCGGAGAACCTCAACGAGAAGTACCGCAGGAAAGAGTGGCTGCGGCAGGACTGGGTCAACCGGTACTACCTGCGCCGTGAAGAGGACCAGCCGCAGGCGAAGACGCTCAGCGGAGGCATGCAGTTCCTGCGCACAAACCACGCGGAAGACAACTGGCTGCTGCAGATCGAGACGTTCGACCCGCACGAGCCGTACTTCTGTGACCCCAAGTACCTGGCGCTGTACCGGGACATCGACCCGTACGACGGGCCCCTGTTCGACTGGCCCCCGTACAGCCTTCAGGACGAAGACCCTGCTCTCTGTCGGCATATCCGCATCGCCAACGCCGCGCTGATCAGCATGTGCGACGCGTGGCTCGGCAAGCTGCTTGACACCATGGACGAGCTGAGGCTCTGGGACGACACGCTGTTCATCCTGTGCACCGACCATGGGTTCCACCTGGGGGAGCATGGCTGGTGGGGCAAGTGCAGCATGCCGTTCTACGACGAAGTGGCGCGCACGCCGTTGCTGATCTGGGACCCGCGGTACGGCAGGAAGGGCGAGCGGCGTTCGAGCCTGACCCAGACTATCGACTTCGCGCCGACCCTGCTCGACTTCTTCGGCACAGAGACGTTTGCCGACACGCTGGGTAAGCCCCTTGCACCTGTTATCGAAAGCGACACTCCTGTCAGGGAGGCCGGTATCTACGGTCTGCATGGCGCACACGTGAATGTCACCGACGGCGACCATGT